>NZ_JAYKTX010000001.1:0-286495 GCF_036913615.1 Companilactobacillus miaonis
CTTTTGCTTTCAAATCAAAACTATATTTAACCATACAAAAAGTGCTCCATAATCATTAGATTTCTTGTCTAACAATTATGAAGCACTTCATAATGTCAGGCTTATTTTTTAAATTATTTATTTTAGTCCAGTTTGATTCTTACCATCAACGGTATCGTTATTGAACGTAATGGTAATTTCTGCACCTTGCTCCCCATTCAAACCAGTTGTATATTTAAAGACTTTAGTGGAAGTCCCATTTATCATGGATTCACTATAAGTATTTGGGTTGCCCAAAGCATTGAGAACCTCGGTTGAAGTTTGACCATTCTGAAGTTCTTGATACTTTTTAAGGGTGATTTTTTCATTTCGAGTCACTTTTAAACCAGAAATCGACTTGGTAACAGCATGATCATTATAAAAGTGAACGATAACTTTGGAATTTTTAGTACCGTTAGCGACTTTTTCCCATGTATCGACGTTAGTTTGGAGGTCATCAACCTTGCTGACAGAACTTTCATCGGGTTTGCCGAAGTATTCTGTTAAAATGTCTGAAGACAAACCGTCTTTTTCACTTAGATAAATACCATTGTATTGTTTTAGACTAACCCCAGTGATTTCTTTAGTGGACTTTTTAGGTTCTTTTTTAGTTGATTTCTTTTTGGATGTTTGTGTGGTAGTAGTTTCATTCTTTTTAGGTGTATAAAAACTACCGAAAGTCCCAAAGAGAACCCCTCCGACGATTAAAATAACAATGATCAACCAGAACCACCACTTTTTGTAAAAAGCCTTTTTTGGTGGTTTAATATTGTGTTCTTGTCGATACTGTGCCCGACTTGGATACTTTTTACTAGTCATCTCAAAATCCCCCTAAATGACGATATTACTTTAATCATATTTTATCAGTAACCAAAAAGAATTGGGCTTTTTTTAAGAAAAATAAACAATAAAAAACCAGCCAAAATATTTTTGACTGGATGCTTTGTCAGGTACTATTTTTGTTGCTGTTTTTGCTGCTTTTTGTACCTCAATCCGATTGAAACCAAATTTTCTTTTCCCTTGAGAAGTCGTTTAATGTTAGGGATATGACGGATATATACAATGACCGTGACGATTGCTGCGACTACTGTTAAAATCCAATCGTGTAAGAATAAACTGGCAATTGTAAAGAAGAGAACCGTCGTTAAACTGGCTACACTGACCATACTAGTTACATAGACGATGGTTGCTAGAAAGATAAAGCAAATAAAAAATAATAACGGATTATAAGCTAATAAAATTCCAGCACTAGTGGCGACAGCTTTTCCACCTTTAAATTTTAGGAAAATTGAGAAGCAGTGTCCGATAACTGCAAAGATTCCGATAAATAGGACCCAATGTTTATCGAGTCCAAAGAATAATGGCATCAAAGCTCCTAAGGTACCCTTAAGAATATCAATTATTAAAACTGCAGTACCGGCAAATTTTCCAAATACACGATACGCATTGGTTGTACCAACGTTTCCACTACCGTAGTCGAAAATATTCTTGTGAAAAAAGACTTTACCGACGATATAGGCCGTGGGAAATGAGCCAATTAGATAGGCTAGGATTGCACAAATGAGAAGTTTCATTAAAAAATCACTCTTTTAGCTTTATTTTTGGTATATTGTAATTCATGGTGCTTTTATAAGAATTATAGATACCGACTTAGATATTATCCACTATTTCAGCAAAAAATAAAAGAAATCTTATGTACGAACATATATTCGTGTTAAGCTAATAGTGTTATAATATTGAAATATCGCACTACGTAGTAAATGAAAAGGAATGATATAAATGCCTAAATCATCTTATGATGATTCGTCAATTCAAATCCTTGAAGGATTAGAAGCTGTACGAAAAAGACCAGGGATGTACATTGGTTCTACAGATTCACGTGGTTTACATCACTTGGTTTATGAAATTGTTGATAATGCAGTTGATGAGGCCTTATCTGGATTTGGTAAGGAAATTAATGTTTCGATCAACAAGGATAATAGTATTACGGTCGTTGACCATGGACGTGGGATGCCAACCGGGATGCACTCCAGTGGAAAACCAACGATTGAAGTTATCTTGACGGTTTTGCATGCTGGAGGTAAATTCTCTGAGAATAGCTATAAAACTTCAGGTGGACTTCATGGTGTTGGTTCATCAGTTGTCAATGCTTTGTCAGATTGGATGACTGTTCGAGTAGTTCGTGATCATAAAGTTTACGAAGAACGTTTTGAAAATGGTGGTCATCCAGTTGGTACACTGAAGAAAACTGGTTCTACCAAAGAGGGTTCTGGAACGACAATTAGTTTCAAACCTGATGAAACGATTTTTCAAACGACCAAATTTAATTACGATACATTAGCAGAAAGATTACGTGAATCAGCTTTCTTGCTTAAAGGTGTCAAATTTACTATAACTGACAAACGTGGTGAAGAAGAACGGACTGATGTTTTTCATTATGAAGATGGAATTCAATCATTTGTTAAGTATCTTAACGAAGGAAAAGATGCCCTTGGTGGAATCTTCTACGTCGAAGGAACTAATTCAGATATGGAGATTGAATTTGCTGGTCAATACAATGACGGCTATTCAGAAAACATCATCTCCTTTGTCAATAACGTTCGTACTGCTGATGGCGGGACGCATGAAGTTGGAATGAAATCTGGCTTGACTAAAGCTTTCAACGATTATGCTCGTAAGGTCGGTCTCCTGAAAGAGAACAGCAAAAATCTTGAAGGTAGTGATGTCCGTGAAGGTTTGTCAGCTATCATCTCTGTTAGAATTCCAGAAGAGATCTTACAGTTTGAGGGTCAGACTAAAGGTAAATTAGGTACTCCTCAGGCTCGTTCAGCAGTCGATCAGTTGGTTTATGAACAAATGAGCTTTTATCTGATGGAAAACGGTGAGCAAGCCCAAATGCTCGTTAAAAAGGCTTTGAAAGCCCGTGAAGCTAGAAATGCGGCTCGTAAAGCTCGTGAGAGTTCTCGTAACGGCAAAAAGAATAAGAAAACTGATGGTTTGCTGTCAGGTAAATTAACACCTGCTCAATCAAAGAATCCTGACAAGAATGAATTGTTCCTAGTCGAGGGTGATTCTGCTGGAGGTTCTGCTAAACAAGGACGGGATCGTAAATTCCAAGCTATCTTACCTTTACGTGGAAAAGTTTTAAATACTCAAAAAGCAAAACTTGAAGATATTTATAAAAATGAAGAGATCAATACCATGATCTATACGATTGGAGCCGGTGTTGGAGCTGACTTCAAACTTGAAGATCGTAATTATGACAAAGTTATCATTATGACTGATGCTGATGATGATGGTTCACATATTCAGATTTTGTTATTAACTTTCTTCTATCGCTATATGAGACCACTAGTTGAATCGGGTCACGTCTATATTGCTTTGTCGCCACTTTATCGTTTGCAAAAGGGTAAAGGTGCCAAGGTTAAGACTAAGTATTGCTGGACCCCTGATGAACTTAAAGATGGTATTAAAGACATGGGTAAAGGTTATGATTTACAACGATTCAAAGGTTTAGGTGAAATGAATGCCGACCAACTTTGGAAGACAACTATGGATCCTAAGAATCGTATTTTGATCCGAGTTAATATCGATGATGCTGCTTTAGCAGAACGTCGAGTAACAACTTTGATGGGTGACAAGGTTAAACCAAGACGTGATTGGATCGAATCGAATGTTCGCTTCAATGGTACTGAAGAAGGGGATAACATTCTGGAGAAAGTTGATGATGATGCTGATCCAATTGACAGCAAACTTGTCGACGATTTATTGAATAAGGAATAGGTGATACATAGTGACTGAAAATTCTCCTAAAATTCAAGATATTTCGCTCGAAAAAATCATGGGAGATCGATTTGCGAGATATTCAAAATCAATTATTCAAGAAAGAGCGTTGCCAGATATTCGTGATGGCTTAAAACCAGTTCAGCGAAGAATCCTTTATTCAATGTTCTTGGATGGTAACACTTACGACAAAGGCTTTCGTAAGTCAGCTAAGGGTGTTGGTAACGTCATGGGTAACTTCCATCCTCACGGTGATTCATCGATTTATGAAGCGATGGTTCGTCTCTCACAGGATTGGAAATTAAGAAATCCATTGATTGAGATGCACGGTAATAACGGTTCAATGGATGGTGATCCACCAGCTGCTATGCGTTATACCGAAGCACGTTTAAGTAAGATTTCAACGGAAATGCTACGTGACATCAATAAAAACACTGTTGATGAAGAATGGAATTTTGATGATACCGAAAAAGAACCAAAAGTGTTACCAGCCCGTTTCCCTAATTTATTAGTAAATGGTGCTACCGGAATCTCAGCAGGTTATGCGACTGAAATTCCACCTCATAACTTAGGTGAAGTCATCGATGCTGTTATCAAGATGATTGACGAACCTGATGTGACTTTAGACGATTTGATGAAGATCGTTAAGGGACCAGATTTTCCAACAGGTGGTATTTTACAAGGTAAACAAGGTATCAAAGATGCTTATACGACTGGTCGAGGTCGCGTTTATATTCGTTCTAAGACTTCGATTCAGGAGATTCGTGGTCATAAACAACAGATCGTTATTACAGAGATTCCTTATGAAGTTAACAAAGCACAATTAGTCAAGAAAATGGACGAAATCCGTGTGATGAAAAAAGTTGAAGGAATCGCTGAAGTCCGTGATGAAAGTGACCGTCAAGGATTGTCGATCGTTATCGAATTGAAACGGGATGTTGACGCCAACGGTATTTTGAATTACATGTTCAAGAATACTGATTTGCAAGTTTCATACAACTTTAATATGGTTGCCATTGCTGACATGCGTCCTCAACAGGTCGGTTTGATCAAAATCTTGAAGGAATATATTAAACATCAAGAAGACGTCGTCTTACGTCGTAGTAAATTTGATATGGCTAAAGCCAAAAAACGTCTGCACATCGTGGAAGGCTTGATTAAGGCACTGTCAATTCTTGATAAGGTAATTAAAACGATTCGTTCAAGTAAGAATAAATCCGATGCTAAAAATAATTTGATCAAGAGTTATCAATTTAGTGATGAACAAGCGGAAGCAATTGTTTCCTTGCAACTTTATCGCCTAACTAATACTGATGTTACTGAGCTGCAACAAGAAGATAAAGAACTTCATGAGCAAATTGATCAGTTGAATGAGATTATTAGTGATCACGCAACTTTAATGAGTGTCATCAAGAAAGAGCTGACTCAAGTGCGTGATAGCTATGCTGACAAGCGTAGAACAAAGATTGAGGCTAAGGTCGAAGAGATTGAAGTTGACACGACCGTTATGGTTGCCAGTGAAGATGTCCGTCTGTTGGTCAGTCATGATGGCTATGTAAAACGCAGCAGTTTGCGTTCTTATCAAGCCTCTGATGCCGGCGATAATGGTTTGAAAAATGAGGATTATCCAATTATTGACGAGAATGTTAATACTTTGGATCACTTGTTCATTTTTACCGATAAGGGTAATTTGATTTACCGCCAAATTTTTGAAGTTGATGATAGTCGTTGGAAGGATACGGGTTCACATCTTTCTCAGGAAATTGGTTTGGATAGTGATGAATCAATTTTGAAGGCCTTCGTCTTTAAAGATTTAAAAGAAACTGGTAATTTCTTGATTGGTACTAATGAAAATTATATTAAACAAGTTGCCTTTAGTGATTTATTGCCGGGACGAACTTATAAGTCTCGTGCCTCGAAGTATTGCAAGTTAAAGACGGATAATGCCAGAGTGATGGATGTCTACTACGTACCAAACGACTCCTTGCAATTAGTTTATGTCTTTACAAAACATTCCTATGCTTCAGCTTTCCCTATCGAAGAAGTTCCAGTGGTTAGTGGAAAAGCTATCGGTGTTAAATTCGTTAGTTTGAAGGCAGACGATGAATTAGCTGGTTACTTTATTACCGATAATGACGATGATAAGATTGCCGTCTTAACGCAACGTGGTTCATACAAACAGATGAAGTTGTCAGAAATTCCTGTAACAAGTCGTGCTCGTCGTGGTGTCTTGACTTTACGTGAATTGAAACGTCAACCACATCGAATTTTACTAGTAACGAATATCTCTAATAATTTGCAATTATCAATTGTGACTGATACTAATAAAGAATTGCCGATTGATATTTCAATGCATCAAAATGCGGACCGCTACTCAAATGGGTCATTTATCATGGATCCTGAATCTGACGGTAATCCAATTAGATTTGTGAAAAAGATTGTAGATAATAATTAATATAATTAACAGATTTTGTAGTTATATAGTATTATTATCTTATTAAATGCATTACAAATTACTTTCATAAATATTAGGAGGACTCTTTATTGTTAGATGAAAAATCAAGAAGAGTTTTTAGTTCCAAAGCTTTAAATTACTTTGATGAATTGACCAAAAATATGAGTTATACCAAAACAGCACAACTGCTAGGTATCACGCAACCGGCTTTGACACAACAAATCAAAAAAATTGAACGGGTTGTTGGTGCTCCACTGTTTTATAGTATTGGCAAAAAGATTTATCTAACTGATGCTGGGACTTTGTTATTAAAGACCACACATCAGATGTTTAGTATGATCAATAATGTTACTGATCAGATTCAACAAGAGTCATCAGAACGTTCTGGTACGATCAGTATTGGCTTGTTATCAACGGCTGAGTCAATGGTTATTTAGGACTTTATCGTTGAATATAATCGTATTAATCCAGACGTGATCATTGATCTGAATCTTTTGACTCGTAAAGAGTTGTGGGACAGTATCCAAAACAATCGCATCGATTTAGCAATTATGTACTTACCAGATAAAAGTATTAAGAGTTGGAAACAATACCGGTCTAAGAAAATCATGAGTGATGAGATCATGTTGATCCACAACAATAAAAAATTTAGTAACCAAAAGAGTGTTACTTTTAAAGATGCCACGGCGAAACCTTGGGCAACTTATTTGAAGAGTTATTATTTCTCTGAATTGATCAGTGAAAAATATCGTGATGAATTGATTGATTTTCCTAAAGTCATTGCGAGATTTTCCTCACCATATCAATTGTTGAAATTCACTCAACAATCAGATGACGTTTATACAGTTTTACCACAGAGTTTTTGCATTGCTCACAAATCAATGTTTAAACTTTATCAAACACCACTTGAACCAGCTATCACAAGTGATTTATCATTTGTATATCGAGAGGATAAAGAAAAGATTCCGCGTATTGAAGATTTCCTTAGTGAATGGGATAATTTCTTAGAAGAGATGAGTTATATTGACCGTCTTAAATCTTCAAGATAAATTTTAAAAAGGGGCGCACAAACAAATGCCAGAGAAAGAATTAGTTTTTGGACATAGAAATCCTGATACAGATGCTGTTTCAGCAGCTGTTGCTTATTCATATTTACAAAATAAACTAGGTTATGATACTGAAGCTGTTGCTTTAGGAGAACCAAATCTAGAAACAAAATTTGTTTACGATCATTTTGATGCTAAATACCCACGTGTTATTTCAGCTATCAATGGTGAAGTTAAGAAAGTTATGCTTGTTGATCACAATGAAAAACAACAAAGTGTTTCTGATATTGACGATGTTCAAGTTACACATGTTGTTGATCATCACCGTATTGCTAACTTTGAAACAAAATTGCCTCTTTACTATCGTGCTGAACCTGTTGGTTGTGTAAGTACAATCATTTGGGAAATGTATCAAGAAAATGAAATTGAAATTCCAGCTAAGATTGCAGGTTTGATGGCTTCATCAATCATTTCAGATACATTGCTTTTGAAATCACCTACAACAACAGATGTTGACCGCAAAGCTTTAAAGGATCTCGCTAAGATTGCTGGAATCGACTATGAAGCTTATGGTCTTGAAATGTTGAAGGCTGGTACTAACCTTGACAGCAAGTCAACACAAGAACTTATCGATATGGATGCTAAGAGTTTTGATATGAATGGTAACAGCGTTCGTATTGCTCAAGTTAACACAGTTGATATCGAAGATACTTTGAAGCGTGAAGCTGAATTTGTTAGTGATATTAAAGCTGAAAATCAAAAGAATGGTTACAACTTATTCGTACTATTGATTACAAACATCCTAACTAGTGATACTACTGGTGTCATTATTGGTGATGACAATGCTATCAAGACTTTTGAAGAAGCTTTGAATACTAAGGTTTCAGATAACAAGGCTAGTCTACCTGGCGTTGTTTCACGTAAGAAGCAAGTTGTTCCTCCATTGGATGCAAAATTCTAATATGATTTAATTAATAAGGAATCCTTTCGGATTCCTTATTTTTTTCAACAAATACATCAATCGCTTACATTTATAATTTAATAAATAATAAAAGCTTTAAAATGTTATCGTTTCAAGCAACGATTGCTATTTAATTATATGTGAATAAGTAAAAAAACTAACAATAAAATTAATGAAAACGAGCTTTTTTCTTGAAAACGCATTCTCGGCTTTGCTATAATAACAATATTGCTGAAAAATGCTTTTTTACTTTGAAATTAGAGGGAGTTTTTATTTAATGAATGCTATGAATATTTTAATTGGCCTTATGCCAATGATTGGATGGGGTGTTTTCCCAATTTTGACTGGTAAGTTCGGAGGGAAGCCAGTCAACCAAATCGTTGGAGCAACTTACGGGACATTTTTGTCAGCTATAGTTGTATCGCTAGTCTTGCAAACACCTATGTTGACAGGAAAAAATTTCTTATTTACCTTCTTGTCTGGTGCTTGTTGGTCAATTGCACAAAGTTTGGTTTTTTATGCGTTCGCAGAAATGGGTGTTTCAAAGACAATGCCTGTTTCAACTGGATTCCAATTGATTGGTACATCTTTATGGGGAGTTATCGTCTTAGGTGAATGGCCAAGTGTGACGGCTAAATTGGTTGGTTTCTTCTCAATCATTTTGATTATTATCGGTGTTTATTTGACAACGTATAGCGAAAAGAAAGTTTCTGAAAGTGAATCAAATGTCGTTAAAGGTGTTACTTTAGTTTTAATTGCAACAATCGGTTACGTTGGTTATTCTGCTTTCCCTCAAGCTGTGAGTGTTGATGGCTTCCAAGCCTTTTTACCACAAGCTTTAGGGATGGCAGTCGCTTCAACAATTTTTGCCTTTATTACTAAGAGCAATCGTGAAGCTAAGCCATATCGTTCTAAAAGTACTTATTTGAATATTATCAGTGGTATCTTTTTTGCTTTTGCTGCCTTGACTTATTTGATCTCATCAAGAAAAGATGTTAATGGTTTGGCAACTGGATTTACTTTGTCACAGATGAATGTTCTAATCGCCACTTTAGGTGGAATTTATATTTTACATGAACATAAAACTCATAAAGAAATGGTAATGGTTTTATCAGGATTAGTTTTAGTTGTGATTGCTGGAATTATTACTGCTTTTATTTAAAAATCTATAGTCCTTATCCGGTAAAGGGTAGGGCTATTTTTTTACCATGATATATAAAAATAATGTTGACAGCGCTTACGCAAGATAATATTATGTGTTTGTAAACAATAGTAAAACGGTTTACCAAATACGGAGATGATTCACTTGAAGGCAAATAAGACAACGATTAAAGACGTTGCGTTGAAAGCTGGTATTTCGGTTACTGCAGTCTCGTTGATCTTAAATGGCAAAGGTGAACGTTTCAGCAGTGAAACAAAAAGAAAAGTTCATCAAGCGCAACTAGATTTGGATTATTATCCAGATTATTACGCACGAGGATTAGTTGGTCAGAGGAATAATTCTCTAGGAATCGTGATTCCAAATATTAAAAACCCTTTCTTTTCTTGTTTAGCTCTAAGCATTGAACAGGCAGCGATTCCGAAGGGCTATTTTCCACAAATATTCAGTGTTAATGGATTTAAGGAAAATATTGATTATTTTATTGAACAATTTGCTTCGGGAACACAAAAGGGATTAATTTTAGCTGCCCCTGGTGCTTCAAAGGAAATTGTCGATAAATTATCACTTCACAACGAGATTCCAATGGTTTTAACTGATCAAGCAGATTTGAGTACTGATGATGACCGAGTATTGATTGCTGAAGAAAAATCTGGAAAGGAGATAGCAAATTATTTAATCTCATTAAATCATCGACGAATTGCTTTTGTGATACCAAAGAAATTAACAATGAATTTAGTAAAACGTTTTACCGGGTATACACAAGCTTTCGTTGAACATGGTCTTGAGGTATCAGAAGATTTAATCTTTCGTACGGATTTCAATCCAGAAGGTGGTGTTAAAGCGGCAAAGGAGATTGTTAAAACTGACGCAACGGCAATCATTGCGATTAATGACGATGTTGCGATGGGAATCTATAAAGGTTTAAATCTGCTTGGAAAAACAGTTCCAGGTGATTATTCAGTGGTTGGATTCGATGACTTCAATTTGAATAAGTATTTGATTCCTAGTTTGACAACGATGGCACAACCAATTGATCTAATTGGTCAAAAAGTTGTAGATCTGTTGATTGAGCGAATAAAATATCCAAACCGACCTAGCAAGAAAATTGTCTTAGATACTAAATTGAAGATTGGAGATTCCACCAGGAAATTAAACGAAGGGGGACGTGTATTGTGAAAAAAGGATTAGTTTTGAATACACAAATTTCAGCAGTGATCGCTGATATGGGTCATTTTGACACATTATCAATTGGAGATGCAGGTATGCCAGTACCAGCTGGAACAAAGAAAATCGATTTGGCAGTTCAAAAAGGATTACCAAGTTTTATTGATGTTTTAAAAAATGTCCTGTCTGAATTACAGATTCAAAAGGTTTATTTGGCTGAGGAAATTAAAACTCAAAATCCAGAGCAATTAGCTAATATTAAGAAAATCATTGATGTTCCCATTGAATTTATGCCACATGAGGAGATGAAAAAACATTTAAGTTCTGATAAAGCTTTCATTCGTACAGGAGAAGCCAGTCCTTATTCAAATATCATTTTGGAAAGTGGAGTCACATTTTAAATGGGGGTGATTCTTGATGAAGATTGAAATGAAAGACATCAGTAAAGCCTTTGGAACTAATAAGGTTTTGGAAGGTGTTAATTTCACGGTTCAATCAGGTGAGGTTCATGCGCTGATGGGAGAGAATGGTGCTGGAAAATCTACCTTAATGAATATCTTAACTGGTTTGTATGGAGATGATGGAGGAGAGATTCTTGTTGATGGTCAAAAAGCACATTTTAGTGGACCACTTGATGCTGAGAAACATGGAATTTCTTTTATTCATCAGGAAATGAATAACTTCTTGGAAATGTCAGTCGTCGACAATATGTTTTTGAATAAAGAGATCAAGAACAAATTCGGTTTGATGAACGAAAATAAAATGCGTGAACAAGCCAAAACTTATCTTGATAAACTGGGTGCAAAAATCGATGTCGACAGACCAATTGGCAGTTTAAGTGTTGGGCGCCAACAGATGATTGAAATTGCCAAGTCATTGATGACAGATGCCAAAATTATCATCATGGATGAACCAACGGCTGCTTTAACTGAAAATGAAATTGCACAGTTGTTTGAAATAGTTCGGGGATTAAAGGAACAAGGTGTAGGTTTCATTTATATTTCCCATCGAATGGAAGAGATATTTGAAATTGCTGATAAAGTTACAGTTATGCGAGACGGTATCTCAATTAATGAATATCACACTAAGGATGTTTCGATGAAGCAATTGGTCAAGGATATGGTTGGTCGAGAAATTGGCGATTTTTATCCGGATCGAAATCCAAAATTTGGGAAAGTTTCTTTAGAAGTGCAGCATTTAACTGAAAATGGGGTCTTCAAAGATGTTAATTTTAAAGTTCATGAAGGGGAAATTTTAGCTTTTTCTGGTTTGATGGGAGCCGGAAGGACCGAAATTATGCGGTCAATTTTTGGAATTGATCCTCACAATGAAGGAAAAATTTTAATCGATGGGCAAGAAGTACATATTCATTCACCACAAGAAGCCATCAAACATCAGATCGGCTTTTTAACTGAGAATCGAAAAGACGAAGGATTGATTTTAAATGATTCGTTGCGTGATAATATCGTTTTACCTTCCATCAATGGCTTTGTAAAACATGGCTTAATCGATGATAAAGCAATCAATGATTTTACCAATATGTTACTAAAACGCCTTAGTGTTAAAGCTCAAAGTGCCGATGTATCAGCTAGTAGTCTGAGTGGTGGTAATCAGCAAAAAGTTGTTTTAGCTAAATGGGTTGGCTCAGGTTCGAGAGTTTTGATTTTAGATGAACCAACTCGTGGTGTCGATGTTGGTGCTAAACGTGAGATCTATGATCTAATGAACGAATTAACTGACCGTCACGTGGCTATTATTATGATTTCTAGTGACTTACCAGAAGTTCTTGGGATGAGCGATAAAATAGCGGTCGTCTATGAGGGGAAAATCACTGGAATTGTAGATACTAAGAACGCCACTCAAGAATCAGTTATGACCTTAGCGACAGGGGGAGTCAAAGATGGAACAGGAAACTAAAGTTAGTCAATCTAAAGAAAAAAAGAGTTTCGATTTTAAGAAATTTATTAGTAAAATGGGACCCTTAGTAGCTTTGATCATCTTAATAATTTTAGTCACAGCACTTAGTCCCGGCTTTATTCAACCAAGTAATTTATTGAATCTTTTGCGTCAGGTTTCAATCAATGCAGTTATTGCCTTTGGTATGACATTTGTAATTTTGACAGGTGGAATCGATTTGTCAGTTGGTTCGATCCTAGCTTTGACAGGTGCAGTTACCGCTTCAATGTTAGTCAGTGGTATGTCAGCTGGATTAGCACTCTTAGTCGGATTATTAATGGGTGGAATCCTTGGCTTTTTAAACGGTGTTCTGATCGCCTATGGAAAAGCAGCTCCGTTTATTGCTACCTTAGCAACAATGACTATTTTTCGTGGAGCAACCTATGTCTTTACAAATGGTAATCCGATTACTGGAACTAAAATGAATAATAGTTTTCTTTTCCAATTCATGGGTCGTGGTTACTTACTCGGAATACCAGTACCAATTTTCATTATGGCAATTGTTTATTTAATTTTATATTTATTACTACATAAGACGACTTTTGGTCGCAAAACTTATGCTTTAGGTGGCAACGAGCAAGCAGCTTACATCGCTGGTGTTAAGACTAAGGTCGTTACCATGTGGATCTACACCATTTCAGGATTAATGGCAGCTTTAGCGGGAATCATTTTAACTTCTCGTTTAAGTTCAGCTCAACCAGATGCTGGTACTTCATATGAAATGGATGCCATCGCCGCAGTTGTTCTAGGAGGAACTTCTCTAGCTGGTGGTAAAGGTAGGATTTTTGGAACTTTAATTGGTGCTTTGATTATCGGTACTTTGAATAATGGAATGAACTTATTAGGAATTTCCAGTTTCTATCAGCAAATTGTTAAAGGTATCGTAATCTTAATCGCTGTACTTATTGATAGACGTTCATCAAATGATTAATCATATTAATAATGGGGGATTTACTATTATGAAAAAATCTTTAAAACGAATTCTATTGACCGTGGGTGTTTCAGCCTTAGCATTGATCACTCTAGCTGGATGTGGTAATACAGGATTAGATTCCGGAAACTCCAGTGACTCTAAAGTTGAAAAGAAGAAACCAAAGGATATTAAAGTTGGAGCAAGTCTTTCAACACAATCCAATCCATTCTTCGTTTCAGTTAAGAAAGGTATCAATGACTTAGCTAAGAAAAATGATACCAAAGTTCAAATTTCTGATGCACAAAATGATACAGCAAAACAGAATAACGACATTGAAGATTTAATCACTAAAAAGGTCGACATCCTGATCATTAACCCAGTTGACTCTTCAGCTATCACGCCGGCAGTTAAAGACGCTAATGATGCTGGAATCCCAGTTATCACAGTTGATCGTTCCAGTGATGGTGGTAAAGTTCTATCCTTAGTTGCTTCAAATTCGACCAAAGGTGGGCAAATGGCTGCTAAGTTTTTGATTGAAAAATTAGGTGAGAATGCGAAGATTGCTGAATTACAAGGAATTCCAGGTGCCTCAGCTACACGTGAACGTGGTAAAGGTTTTGATAATTACTCCAAAGGTAAATTGGATATTGTTGCAAAACAAACAGCTGGATTTGACCGTGCTAAAGGTTTGAGTACAACTGAAAATATTCTTCAAGGTAACCCAGATATCGTTGGTATTTTCTCACAAAATGACGAAATGGCACTAGGCGCTGTTCAAGCAGTTAAAGCTGCTAACAAAGAAGTTACAATTGTTGGTTTTGATGGTGAAGAAGACGGAATTAAGGCTGTTAAATCAGGTAAAATGGCCGCAACTGTCGCTCAACAACCAGAAGAAATGGGTCGCTTGTCACTTCAAGCAGCCTATGATTACTTCAACGGTAAGAAAGTTAAGAAGAGTATTGAATCACCATTGAAGTTAGTTACAACAGAAAGCTTAAACAAATAACAGACATGAATTAAGGGAAATGTGAAATTTTTTCATGTTTCCCTTTTTTGGAGGTAATAAAATGGCAAATAAAGTGACTGTCTTGGGAAGTATTAACGTCGATAGTATTTTACATATCGATAATTTACCAAAGCCTGGTGAAACGATTCAAATGAATTCATTTTCAAAAGCCGCTGGTGGAAAAGGTGCTAATCAAGCTGTAGCGGCAGCCCGTTCTAAAGCCCAAACTAGTTTTATAGGTCGAATCGGGGATGATGCTAATGGAAATTTCATGCTAAAACAACTAAAAGATAATCAGATTAACGTTGATCACGTTACAGTTTCACCTAAAAAAGATACGGGGCAAGCCTATATTCTTCTACAAAAGAGTGGTCAGAATTCAATCATTGTCCAAGCTGGAGCAAATTTTCTTGTTACTCCAGCAGATGTAAAAAAGGCTAAAACAACTATTCAAGCAAGTGACTTTGTGGTAACTGAATTTGAAACTCCGGTTTCTGGGGCAATCGAAGCCTTTAAAATTGCTCATGAAGCTAATAAAACGACAATTTTAAATCCAGCACCAGCTCATAAAGAGATTCCAAAAGAATTATTGAGTTTAACTGACGTTATTACCCCAAACGAGACTGAGAGTGAATTGATTTCTGGTATTAAAGTCACTGATATTGATTCAATGAAAGAATCTGCCAAATTCTATCATGATCTAGGAATTGCCTGCGTAATTATCACGTTAGGTTCAAAAGGTTCATTTTTTTCTTATAAAGGTGAGAACGAACAGATTCCGGCATTTAAAGTTGAAGCAGTTGATACTACAGCCGCAGGAGATACTTTTATTGGAGCTTTGTCTGCAGAACTAAAAACTGATTTTTCTAATTTACACGAAGCAATCGTTTATGCCAGTAAAGCTTCATCATTAACAGTCCAAAAATTAGGAGCTTTTCCATCCATCCCAGTTCGAGATGAGATTTAAAAAAGACACGTCGAAAAATTCGACGTGCCTTTTTATATCAGAGAGTTTATAAAATTGATTTGTACTTGGATCAATACAAATTGGGAGGATATTTATTATAAGTAGTGTTAATGAGAAAATCACATTTTGTAATGTATATCTAAGGAGAATATTTATCAGGTAATATCTACCTGACACCTCTAATGTAGTTTCTTTTTGAATGATAGTTAAATAATTTGATTGACTTACTCACGATATTTTCGTAATCCGGGAGCTTGAAAAGTGGTGATAAAATGGCCTATTTCTGGTAAAGAATCGCTGAATAACAACGTTTGGCGGACCTTTTTATCCAAAAAACCTTGCGTGGTCATCTCGTCATAGAAACTTGCCAATTTGTCATAGTAGTGATTGGGATTAAAGAAGATACAGGGATGACTGCTTTCACCGATAATGGTCCACGAGAAAGCTTCCGAAATTTCCTCTAACGTTCCTGGACCGCCTGGTAAAGCAATGTTGGCGACTGAATCTTGAAGCATCAATTCTTTTCGTTCGGACATAGTTTGGACAATGTCTAATTTAGTTAAGTTGTCATGAGCTAAATTTCGATCGAACAATTTTTGAGTAATGATACCGTGGACGAATCCATTTTTCTCTAGAACACTGTCGGCGACGATTCCCATCAGCCCTTTATTCCCCCCGCCATAAGTGAGTCCATAATCATTTTCGACCAGCCAGTGGCCAAGTTCTCTGGCACTAGTTTGATAAATTTCTTGGTTACCAGTTGAGGCACCACAGTAAACCGCAATGTTTTTCATAAATTTTTATCCTTAAATTTCAAAATTTGTTTCACGCTTCAAACGTCGATAATACAAAACTGAAGCCGTGTCCAAAGCTTCTAAAGCTCGCAGTTGATCGTCTGATAAAGTTTTGGTACTGAGTGCTACTAGAATGAAGGTCGTATAAAGCTTTTTAGGTGCAAGATCAAGTTTAGTCGTTTCACTATCTCGCTTTAAATCACGATGTAAAGCCGTCACAGTCAAGAGTGGTGAATTAGCGGCCTTATTACGACTCAAGAAGAGATTATCGTTATCCCAATAGTTTTTGTAAGGCTCAATATAACTATGATAGATGTCTAAAAAATGTTTTTCATCACGATTGAATTGCAATTGATTGAATTTTTTATAAAAATCCGCTTGAAGCGCTTCTTTATAATTGAATCCCTTGGAGATGATCAAAATCAATAATCTCGTGTAGACACTGAGATCCATTTCTAGATAATCAGATAACTTTAAAAAGACTTGTACAGGGAAATCCGATTGCTTGGGGACTGTGACACTATTAACATTTAAAGTTGGAATCTCAGGCGTTTTTTTAATACTGAAGAGATATTTGAAGTAAACATTTAAATTGCTGATAACTTTATTGATTGTACTAGGACTTAATTTGAGATTTTCTAACATGAAGTCCTTGAAAAGTCTGACATCCATTTCGTGAACATCGGTGATTTTTTCGGAGATCTTAAAATCATTATTGTGCTGGACTGTATAGTTGAAGAAATCATTTAAAGAGTTCATATATTCAGTATGAGCTTTAGGTGAGATATGTCGAGTTTTCAAATAGGCATTGAATCCTGATAAATAGGGGACCTTAACCATTTTCTTCACCTCCTAATTTTATTATACCTTAGTTAAAGAATTGTAAAAAAATAGAACTAGGAAAAACCTAGTCCTAAATATTAATTTACACTTATATCCATCGCTTTGTCACCAGCTAAGACGTCTTTTTCCTCAAATTCACCCATTTCCTTAACTTCATCCGAGTTAGTAATAATGGTCATAAGGGAAGTATCTTTTCCAGCTTCCTTAACTTGTTTCAAGTCCATTGTAGCAATTTTTTGACCTGTTTTTACGGTGTCGCCTTCTTTGATGAACATTTCAAAAGGTTTACCTTTTAATTCAACCGTATCGATTCCAAGGTGAAGCATAATTTCAAGACCATGCTTAGTTGTGATCATCAAGGCGTGTTTAGTAGGAAAGACAGTCCCAATAACACCACCAATTGGTGCTACGATCGTGTTTTCAGTTGGTGCTAGTGCATATCCGTCTCCCATAAGTTTCTGTGAAAATACTGGATCACTGACTTTATCCAAATGAATCAGTTTACCCGTGGCAGGTGCTACGAATTCATCGATCTTTTTTCTTGTGAACAACCCCATATATAATCTTCCTCTCAAGTTTTTCAGTAGATGAGTTCTACTAAAACGTTTACAACCTTACATTTATATTATAGATTCTTTTAAGATTTATGAAAAATATTTTAAACAAGCCTTAAAAAAATCAGTTATTAGCTTGTAAAAAGCCGTTGTAAGCGCTTAACTATTATTTAATAGTATAACTACCTTTGTGTAATTTCAATAAAAATTGGCTAAAAATGGTCTAGATTAATAAAAAAACAATAATTTCCCAAATTGTTAGGAAATTATTGAATAAATTTATTCAGAGAATTTGAACTTACTCCATGGCTTAATAAAGTCTAAGAGAATGAGTTCATCAGGACTAATACTACCGATTTTATTTTTACGTGCTTCACTGTGTGGTTGTAATACTATTTGTAGTTCGTTTTTGTAAATTCCAAAGCCGTCGTTACCGACTAAAACATCCCCACGTTGAAATTCTTGTTCGTTATCATGTGGTTTGTTAGGAACTTCTTTATATGTTACTCGAGGCATAGTCGAGCGAATAACTAAATTGTTCATGTCTCCACGTCTAAAGTGTTGTGGAGTAAGAGCAACTGTTTTTTCGATCTCGTTGACGTCAGGTACAAAATTAATATGAAATTCGACTTGATATCTATTCAAACTAGACATTGCTTTCAATTCTTCTTCAGAAGCGTAAGCATTTCCAATAATGACATCATCGATCATATTTGAAGCGAATAGATGTTTTGTCTGTACTTCAATTGGTAAACGACGATCCATCTCAAGAGTAGGTAGGCCATCATTAACATTCCAAGGGCCCATATTACCAACTTGACTGGCCACAAAAGCAGCAGTATGAATGTTGAATTTTCTAAATCTTTCACTACATTTCATAAAGAAATCATATGGCAAAGCAGTACCCACTTGAGGATAGAAATTGTGACACCCATAAATATGGGATGTATTAGCTTGGTAACTGATGATGTTATTCAAATAGTCAACGTTGTTACTCATGTTCAATTCAATGATCAAACCATATTTGTTGTAAGAAAGCATTGCTTCGGTTGCACCATCGAATCCTTGATCTAATCTGATGCCAGCTACATGAAGATCATGGAAGAATTCGAGATCATCGTAACTGATGTGTAGTTGGTCAAAAATTCTTGGAGAAACATCGATAATTGTTTGGTAACCTAATTTGTTACCAACATCAACGATTTTTTGATATTTAGCTTTCGTTTCTTCGACTGATCCCTGAACTTCCAACATACTCATAAAAATTCTTGAAAAGCCATACTTGTGACCTAATTCTAAGTATGCTTTGTTCTTTTCAAAATCGCTGTGGTCAGGATAAATGGATAAACCTAATTTTCTCATTGTCATATTTAATTTCTCCTTAATTATTTATTCCATAGTGGCCAAAAGATGGCTCCTCGAGCATTATTAGTATCTACAACGGTTGCATTGATATCGGGGTAAGATTTCAAGACATTTTCTGTCAAAAACTTACGGAACATCGCGTTGTGAACTAAAACAGATCCAGATAAAGCGATGTCTTTTGGATGCTGACCTTGATATCTTGAGAACAAGCCGATGATTTCGTTACTTAAAGCAAGAGCTTCTTCTTTGATTACTTCAATAGCTTCTTGGTCAGCGTTATCAGCTAATTTAGCAATTTCAAGTGCAATCGCTGCAATCTCTTTTCGATTTAAGGCATAAAAGTTTTTTACAGCTTCTTTTGGAGACTGAGCATCTAATTGAGCTAAGAGGGTAGATTGCAGCGATGAAGTTTTACCCAAATCATATTGATGAAGCATCTTCTTCATTGCGGTAACTGTAATTTTATAAGCACTACCAGTGTCTCCTAGTAAGTTACCCCAACCGCCAAAACGAAGCATTTGCTGATTTTGGCGTCCATAAACGACTGATCCGGTTCCAGAAATCACTAAAGTACCATCTTTTCCTTCCAGTCCGTTTAAAAGCGCTAACTGTGCATCACTGATTACATAAGTTTTTATTTGGAATTTTTGGGTCAATTTTTCAGCGACTTCTTTTGAATTTCCTTTTGTTTCAACGCCGGCGATACCTATTAGAATGTATTTACAATTAGCACGACCATGCTGAGTTATTAAAGAATCAATTACCTCACTAAGATTCTTTAAAGTTTCTTCTTCATTGAGAAAAATATTACCAGGTCCACTTTGAACTTGCGAAAGTAACTGGTTATCTTCGTTAAAAGCTTGACCAACGATGTGGGTTCCACCGCTGTCGATACCTATTACGTAACTCATAAGAAAATCTCCTTTGACATTTTTTATGTAAACCCTTACTCTTAATTATATTTATTTGAAATTTTTTTTCAACATTTAATTGAAAAATGTGATTTTTTGTTTTATAAATATAATTAGGATAATAAGGAGAAAAAAGAGGTAATTATATGGCCGTTTTAAATTTAGCAAGATCTTCTAAGATATTGAGTAATCAAACTAATGTAGTCGCTATTTTACCAGATGAAATAAAAATTCAAGCAAAAATACCAGTGATCTGGTTATTTCACGGTTTAGGTGATAATGGAACTTGTTGGTTAAGAAAAACTAGCTTGGAAAGAATCGCTAGTAAATACAATGTGGCAGTGATTATGCCTGACATGCAAAGAAGCTTTTATACAAATACAGCTTCTAACGTTCGTTATTGGGATTACTTGACACAAGAACTGATACCTCAAATGCAAAGGTACTTTCCATTGAGTCAAAAAGCTAGTGAAAATTACTTAGTAGGTAACTCTATGGGTGGATATGGCGCATTAAAATTGGCAGCTAACTTTCCAGATAAGTTTTCCGCCGTTGCTGCAATATCTCCCGTTACTAATTTAAAAGTGGTAAAAGACATCATGCCAGATTATCAAGCAGTTTTTGATGACTATCAAGCAAGTCAATACCAGCTAGAAAGTATGTTTAAAAAAGCTGATTTAACACAACTAAAATTATTACGGTGGTATGTCGCTACTGGAAATGATGATTTTATGAAAAATGACTGTGATAAATTTACCCAATTTTTAACAAAAGACATTGGCTTAAACCTTATTTATGATGAACAGCCTGGCAGTCACAACTGGGATTTTTGGGATATGGAAATAGCAAAAATTTTTGAATGGTTACCTTTAGGGAAAATATAGGAGAACGAAAAATGAAAAGAATGACAGAAGCACGTAATGAAGAAACTATGCACATTGATACGATGAACACAATCGACATTTTGAGTGTGATCAATAAACAGGATCAAGCAGTACCAAAAGTAATTGGTAATTCTGAAGTAATAAATGCAATTAGTAAAGTTGTCGATACGGTTGTCGATTGTTTAAAGAAGGGTGGCCGACTCTTTTATACTGGTGCCGGGACTAGTGGTCGTTTAGGTATTTTGGATGCAGCTGAATGTGTGCCAACGTTTGGAACCAGCCCCGAGTTAGTTCAAGGATTGATTGCCGGTGGGAAAAAGGCAGTTACTGACGCGGTTGAAGGAGCTGAAGACTCAAAAGAAGAGGGACAAAAGGATTTAGAAGATCATGATCTTAGTGAAAAGGACTTTGTTTTAGGAATTGCCGCCAGTGGTACGACACCGTATGTTATTGGTGGATTAGATTATGCTAAAAGTATCGGCGCAAAGACTGGGGCATTGTCTTGTAATCATGATGCCTTAATTAGTCAACACGCAGATATTGCAATAGAGGCGGTAGTAGGCCCTGAAGTCGTAACCGGTTCTACAAGGATGAAAGCTGGAACCGCTGAAAAATTGATTCTAAACATGATATCGACTACTAGCATGATTAAACTTGGTAAAGTTTATGGCAATTTGATGGTTGATGTTAAACCAACTAATATTAAACTAGTTGATCGGGCTCAGAGAATTATTGTAGAAGCTACTGGTGTTTCAAGAACGGAAGCAACGAAGTATTATGAATTATCAAACCATCAACCCAAAGTCGCTATAGTGATGATTATCGGAGACTGTGACTTTGCGGCAGCTAACGATGCCTTGGTTAAAAATGATGGTTTTATTGCAAAAGCGGTTCAGAGTTTACGTTAATTTCTTAAGGTGAAGATTTGTCACCTTATTTTTTTAAGATGAAAAAGAAGAAAAGAGGATGAGGTCATGTCAGTCAAGGGTCGAATACTGAATACACAATCGGAGTTATCAACGGCAGAGAGTAAGGTAGCAACTTTTATTTTAAATAATCCAGAGAAAACTATTCAAATGACGGCGGCCCAACTAGCTAAAGAATCAGGTTCGAGCCCAGCGTCAGTTATTAGACTGACTAAAAGTTTAGATATCGATAGTTTTACCACTTTGAAAATTCTTTTGTCATCGGATCTAACTAAAAAGGAGTCAGATCCTAAAATGAATGATGATATCAAGCCAAATGAGAATTTGAAATCTATCAAGGGAAAACTACTGACTAGTGCTTTAGATTCAATCAGGGAGACAACAGATCAACTGAATGAAGATGAGGTTCAACGATTAGTTACGGCTATTTCACAGGCTGACCGCTTGTTTATTTTTGGTGTGGGCGCATCTCATTTGGCAGCTGAAGATATTTCACAAAAATGGAATCGAATTAATTACCCTACGATTGGGGATGATGACTTAAATGGTCTGATCCCCAAGTTGGTCAATGCCAACGAAAAGGACATTTTGTGGGTGATCTCAAATTCTGGTCAATCTCCTGAAGCATTGATGGCAGCTAAGTTTGCTAAAAAATATGGCATCAAACTAGTTTCTTTAACTCGCTTTGGTAACAATGATTTAGCCAAATTATCAGATATCGCGGTGCATACGTCACAACCAAAGGAAAGTCCTAATCGAATTGCGGCTACTAATTCGTTGTTGGCCCAATTTATGATTATTGACGTCATTTTTTATTATTTTGTCAGCCAAACATTCGCTGAGAGTTCGAAGGCTCTAACTGCCTCACACGACGCGATTCAGGAGTTCAAACGAGAATTACGAAAATAAATTTATTTAAAAATAAATATCAAAAATTCACCTTTTTTAGAAATTATATTGAAATATAATTTCACCGTGTTACAATAATTTTGGAAACGGATACAAAACAATCTTATTTTTTAGAGGGGTGAATTTTTTTATGGATAAATTTATGAAAGTGGTGGAAGATAAAGTCGTCCCACCTATGGCCAAAATTGGATCACAGCGTCACTTGTTAGCTATTCGTAATGGTGTTGTTTCTACGTTGTCATTGGTTCTAATTGGTACATTTTTCATGGTATTCGTAAACTTGCCAGTTGATGCATGGAAAAATGCTTTGGCACCATATACAAACACAATTGTGTTGCCTTATCGTATTACAATGGGGTTGATGTCAATCTATGCAACATTTGTTATGGGTTCAGATTTGGCAAAATCATATAAATTGGATGCTGTAACTGGAGGTATCTTATCTCTAGGTGCATTCTTCATGTTACAAGTTCCAGTTAATGTTTTAACGCCAAAGAGTGCTCCACTTGGATTTGTTCTACCAATGAATTCATTGGGTGCTTCAGGTATGTTCTCAGGTATCTTAGCAATGATTTTTGCTGTTGAGATTTATCGTTTCTTCACAAATCATCACATTACTATTAAGATGCCTGAACAAGTTCCACCTGCAGTTGCACGTAGTTTTGAGGCTTTGATCCCTGGAGCCGTAATTTTAACATCAGTTTGGATTATTCGTGATATTGCAAATATTGATGTTAATGGTCTATTATTGAAATTATTCCAACCACTAACAAATATCCTTGGTAATAACTTGTTAGGCGCTTTGCTACCAATGTTCTTCATTCATATTTTGTGGTCATTTGGTATTCATGGTATGAGTATTGTTGGTTCAGCTGTAAGACCTCTTTGGTTGATTATGTTGGACGGTAATGCAAAAGCTTTAGCTGATGGTACTTCAGCTACTCACTTGCCATACATCGCACCAGAACAATTCTATCAATGGACAGTTACTATCGGTGGTGCCGGTGCTACTGTTGTAGTTGCTTTCTTGTTCTTAGTAGTATGTAAGTCTAAGTTCTTGAAAGAAGTTGGACGTTTCTCAATTATTCCTGGTATTTTTAACATTAATGAGCCTATGATTTTCGGTGCTCCAATGATGTTAAATCCTTATATGTTTATTCCATTCAACGTTGTTCCACTAGTATTAACTACAATTAGTTACTTTGTCGTCAAAGCTGGCTGGGTCAATGGATTCACCACAATTCCAGCTTGGACGTTACCTGCTCCTATTGGTGGTTACTTATCTGCTGGTAATGACTGGCGTGTAATTGTTTTGATTGTCTTTAACTTGATAGTTGCCACAGTCATTTACTATCCATTCGTAAAGGCTTATGATAAACATATGCTTGAGACAGAAAATGAAGATAAAACGGCTGAAGATGCAGAAAACGCTGATGCTAGCACAGAAACAGCTAATGCCTAATTTAGATTAAAAGAGGTGCTTTTATGACTTATCTTTACTGGTTTTTAACTTTTGTTGCATTTATTGCACTACTATTCTTTTGTACTAGATTTCTTAAATGGATTAAGGCCCACGGTATAAAGATTAATCGTTGGGTTTGGGCTACAGCAGCCTTTCTGGTTGTTATTATCCCCAAAGCGTTGTTCCCACATTTGAATAGTGTGATCTCAATTATTCTTTATGTATTGTGTTCCGTTTTTGCATTAAACTTTATGATTGAACAACATGAGTGGCTAATAAAGTCTAAGATTTAAAACACCGTGAGAAAAGCAGGTTCAAATTGGATCTACTTTTTTTGTCGTTAGAGCGTTAGAAAGGAAGATTGTATGAAAAAAATTGAGTATCAATTATTTAATTTCAAAAATCATCAATATATTATTGCTGGCAATGACGATTCATTACAATTTATTGGTTCATGGGATAAAGGAGTTACCGAACTGACAAGTTTTTTCCCAGATTATCAAATAATTGAAGTAAAAAAAGGATTAGAAAAATATCAAGATCAACTGAAAGAATATTTTAATCATCAGAGAACTACCTTTACGATGCCGCTTGAATTCAATGGTACTGATTTTCAAAAGGCAGTCTGGAAACAACTGCTAGAGATACCTTATGGTCAAACGAGAAATTATACGCAAATTGCTCAGGCAATCGGTCGTCCTAATTCAGTTCGAGCGGTTGGATCAGCAATTGGGAAGAATCCTTTGTTGATCGTAGTGCCTTGTCATCGAGTCTTGACTAAGGATAATCGCTTGGGAGGTTATCGTGGTGGTCTGGAAATGAAACAAGCGTTATTGCAGCTAGAAAAAAATTAAACTTAGAAAAGTGTCGAGCTAGAAAAATTAGCTCGACATTTTTTTATCCAGTATTATACTTAAGATATCAAAAGTGAGTAAACACTCACCTAAAGAAAAGAGGATGTCTTTTGAGTAAAAACATAATTGAAATCAATCATTTGACGAAGAAATTTGCCGCTCAGACGGTTTTAAATGATATCAACTTGCAGATTGCAAATGCGAAAATTATTGGATTAATTGGACCATCGGGAGCAGGAAAGTCAACTATCATTAAGATTATTTTGGGGATGGAGTTGCCTGATAGCGGTAGTACGAAGCTTTTAGGAAAGCAGATGCCTAATCGACTATTGCTTAATAAAATTGGTTATATGGCTCAGAGTGACGCCTTATATGAACAGTTGACTGGATTAGAGAATTTGAAGTTTTTTGCGGGAATGAAAAAAATGCATCATGCAACGAACTATATAGAGCATATTGCTGAAGTAGTTGACTTAACAGATGCTTTAGATAAGCGAGTGATCAATTACTCAGGAGGAATGAAACGCCGTCTGTCCTTAGCAATTGCGCTTTTAGGCGATAACCAAATTTTGATCTTAGATGAACCGACTGTCGGCGTTGATCCAGCACTGCGCAAGAAGATTTGGTCAGAGTTACAAAGATTGCGTGATCAAGGAATGACCATCTTAGTAACGACTCATGTGATGAGTGAAGCTGAATTAACTGATGAAGTGGCTCTTTTAATGGATGGCAAGATTATCGAATTTGATCAACCGGAGAAGTTAAAGGAGAAATATCAGGTAAAAACGATTGAAGAAGTCTTTTTGAAAGCTGAGGAAACCTTATGAGAACTTGGATGATAGCCAAAAGAATTTTAATAGAACTGTTACGTGACAAACGTACCTTAGTGTTGATCTTTGTCGCACCACTGTTGATTTTATTTTTAATGAAACTCGTCTTTTCCGTCAATTCGCAAACAGATGTAACCGTCGGAGTTGTTGGAGTGAAGAGTTCTTTAGTTGAGAAATTAGATAGCAAGCATATGGAAGTTGTCAATTACGCTAACAAGAAACACGCAATCAAAGAATTAAACCAAAAATTAGATGCCGTAATCGTTTCCGAAAATGATGATTTAGACGTTACTTATAGTAATACCGATGCTAGTAAAACAAAATTTATCAAGCAAAGATTGCAGATGGCTTTAATGAGCACTCGTTTATCACAGTTAACTAGTAGCGTGAAGAAATTTTACAATGTACCTGATAAAAAGTTTAAAATCACTAATCACTACCAATACGGTAATAAAGACACGAATTTTTTTGACAAGATCGTGCCAATATTGATGGGATTTTTCGTCTTTTTCTTCGTCTTCTTGATCTCGGGGATGTCGTTGTTGAATGAACGAACTAGTGGTACTTTGAATCGACTGTTAGCGACACCGGTCAGAAGAAGTGAGATCGTCTTTGGCTATATGTTAAGTTACGGTTTGGTTGCCATCGTGCAAACTTTAATAATTGTCTTTTTCACGATTTGGGCGTTAAAAGTTGAGGTCATTGGCAACCTCTTTTACGTAATTTTAATTAACTTCGTTTTAGCACTAGTAGCGATGGCTTTTGGAATCTTAATGTCGACGTTTGCTAAGTCAGAATTTCAGATGATGCAATTTATCCCGTTGATCATCGTGCCCCAGATTTTTTTCTCAGGTATGATTCCGTTAGAGACGATGGCCAGTGGCGTTCAAGTAATTTCTTATTTTCTACCGATGAAATATGCCGGGGATGCATTGACACAAGTAGTCATGTCGGGAGCAAATTTTAAAAGCATTTCTCAATCATTATTGATGTTACTAGTCTTTTTGGTAGTTTTAACGATGTTAAATATTTTAGGATTAAAAAAGTATAGGAAGGTTTAAACCTATGAATAGAGTGTTTGAAGATGTCGATAATTGGTTAAATATGAAGCAAATGCCAAAAGGTAAGCAAAAGGTAATTAAAGCAGCCATGTCATTATTCTCTCAGTATGGCTATCACGCTACCTCGACAGCGATGATTTCAAAAGAGTCACAAATGAGTCAAGCAACCATTTTTAAATATTTTAAATCGAAAGAAGAATTGTTGCAGGTGATCATTAAACCAATGATCGAGCATATTTTGCCAACATACGGGCAAGATTTTGTTGAGGAAATTAAAAATAATGGTGGTGATTTAGAAGAATTGATTCGCTTCATGGCTTATGATCGTTTTTATTTTCTCAAGCAAAATAAAGATGCAGCATTGATCTTGGTCGCTCAAACTTTGATTGACGATTCGATCAGAAACATGTTACTTGAGAAGATTGAACTCTTTAAGAAAACTTTTGCGAAGGAACTTTGGAAATCGCTACAAGATACTGATGAGTTGAGGGATGATGTGACATTAGAGGATTTCATTCATGTTTTTGTTGGTCAATTGGTCTTTTATTTCATCCAATCGCAAAGAATCCTGGTAGTTGATGATGAGAAAATTTTAGAAAAACAACTGGACAAAATTATTCAAAACGTAATTCTAGCAATTAGAAAATCATAAGAGTGTGATATGCTTATTTTAGTATTTTTAGAGCAAGGGAGAAATTGACCTTGAATTTAGAAACGATTTTAAAAGATGAATTTGGATATGATACTTTTCGAACCGGTCAAAAAGAACTGATTGAAATGGTTTTAGCTGGTAAAAAAGCTATGGGCATCATGCCAACGGGTGGCGGAAAGTCAATCTGTTATCAATTGCCAGCCACGGTTTTACCAGGATTAACTTTGGTCGTCTCACCACTGATTTCTTTGATGAAGGATCAAGTCGACAGTTTGAATGAAGTTGGGATTCCCGCAACTTTTTTGAACAGTACTGTCGAGTGGCACGACCGAGAAGAACGGATGCGCTATATTGAAACTGGTGCAGTCAAATTACTGTTTGTAGCCCCGGAGAAAATAGTCAACGAGGAATTTTACAGTTGGCTATCACAAATCGATATTTCTTTGATTGCAATTGATGAAGCTCATGTTTTGTCGTCATGGGGTCATGATTTTCGGAGTAGTTATTTGAAGATGGTTGAACCCTTAAAGCAATTACCGGGTAACCCGGCTTGGTTAGCCTTGACGGCGACGGCAACTGAACAAGTTCAAAATGACTTGGCGGATATTTTAGATATTCCAACTGAAAACATTGTCAAAACTGGTTTTGCTAGAACAAATCTAACCTTAAAAATTGAACGTGGTGTCGATAAGATGAAGTTTGTTTTGAATTACGTGGAGTCACATCACAATGAGTCAGGTATTATCTACGCTGGTCGGCGTGAAGACGTTGATAATCTCTATCAATTTTTACTGAATAAGGGTTTTAAAGTCGGCCGCTATCACGCTGGATTAAGTGATGAAGAGCGGCATCAGCAACAAGAGGACTTCTTATTTGATAAGATTGATTTGATTATTGCTACGAATGCTTTTGGTATGGGAATCAATAAGACTAACGTCAGATATGTGCTTCACTATACGATTCCAGGGACGATTGAAAACTATTATCAAGAAGTTGGTCGTGCTGGTCGTGATGGATTGCCGGCAGAAGCTGTCTTGTTATTTGCTCCAGCTGATTTACAATTGCATCGCTTCTTTATTGATAAATCTTTAGGTGATGACCAATATAAGTTGAGTCTGAAGAATAAATTGTTCAAAATGAGTCAGTATGCCGGTACGGAGTCTTGTTTGATGAAGTTTATACTGGATTATTTCGGTGAGGAAGATACTCAGCCATGTGGTCGTTGTTCTAACTGTCTAGATAATCGGGAGATCGTTGATATTACCAGTGATTCCCAAAAAGTGCTCAGTTGTATTGTTAGAATGCATCAGCGCTATGGTAAAAAAACCATCACTCGGGTTTTAGTTGGAAAAGATGACGTTGCTAATGATTGGCGTCACTTTGAGGAATTATCAACTTTTGGGATCATGAAGGACAATACCTTGAAGCAAACTGGTCGTTTGATTGATTTTCTATCGGCCAATGGTTATTTAAAGAGCAGCAATGGGAGATATCCAACGCTTTTGTTGTCTGATAAAGGGCTTCAGGTTCTAAAAGGTAAGCTAAATGTAATCCGTCGCAAAGAAGAAGAAATGCCCTCAGAGCCTAAATCAATCGTGGCTGACGGTAGTTTTGACGTGGATCTATTTGAAAAGTTACGTAAATTACGTTTAGAATTAGCTCGCAAGCAAGAGGTAGCACCGTTTATTATTTTCTCTGATCGGACTTTGAAGAATATGTGTGAACTCTTACCAACTAGCAGTGAAGAATTTTTGGACGTCAGTGGGGTCGGAAAGATGAAACTCGAACAGTATGGGGAAGTCTTTCTTAAAGCTATCGCTGAGTATCAAAGCGAAAAAGTTTCCGGTTAGTTTTGAAGTAGAGTATAACGAAATGTTTTACGAAAACAAGACAAAAAAAGAAACCAGTAGAGAAGGCCGGTTTAAAGGGATTCTTGAAAGTGGAGAAGTCCCTAAAAGCCGAAAATGAAGCTTAAAAGTGGAAAAAAGTTCAATATAGACGTTATATATGGAGCTGTTTTTGACTTTTTTGTGATGAGTTGATGCATTTTTATGCGAACTGAAGCACAGAGAACGCGTCTAAATCAAAAAGGTGAATAAAATTTTTAAATTATAATAAATGTTTTACGAAAACATAGAAACAAAAAAAGAGAGTAACTATGAAAAAAATTGCACTAATATCAGACATACATGGAAATTACACAGCATTTAAGAGGGTACTTCAAGATGCAGAAAAGCAGGGCGTAGAGGAGTATTGGTTTCTCGGTGATTTACTTATGCCCGGCCCTGGGACTAACGCAATTTTGAAACTCCTCGACTCGGTTAACACTACTATCAAGTTACGTGGAAATTGGGACGACTTTTTGTTTGAAGATGTTTCTTCAATTAGCAAGCAGTACATCAACGAACCTCAGACTACCTATATACTGGAATTATACAAGTATATTTATCAAAACCTCGATCAAAAATACATCGATCAGATGCGTCAATGGCCTATTACTGCCAAAACAACTGTTGGTGACCTCAATATCACCTTAGCGCACAACTATCCGCAAAAGAACTTTGGACATGAATTGCTACCTTATGAAAAGCAGCAAAACTTCGATAAATTGTTGTTTGATGACGATTGTGACATTGCTGTATACGCTCATACACACCATCAATTGCTCAGAACCAGCAGTAAAGATCAACTAGTCATCAATCCTGGCTCGATTGGACAACCATACACTGCTTGGAGTAAATTCAGTGCTGACAGACGCGCTCAGTACGCCATTTTAACTTTTGATCGATCAACTTATCGTGGAATTGACTTCAGAAAAGTTGACTATTCAATTGAAGATGAATTGCTATTCGCTAAAGACAATCCATTACCATTTTTTGAAATGTATGAAAAAATCTTTACTGAAGGCAAAGCTTTTACTCATGATAATGAAGTTTTAAATGCTGTGATCGCCAAACATCATTATAAAGAAGATGCTTTAAAATATTTAAAGACTCTTGAGTGATTTTCGTAAAATAACATAACTTCTTATAATACATATTATGTAACCTTAAACATCAAAATTCGATTTAGTGATTGGATTTTGATGTTTTTTGTTCTGCTCCACTTTTTACTCTGCTACTGTTCGACATTTTTAATTCAACTCCTATTTTTCTTTTCAAAAATAAAACTGACAATGAATTCTCTGGATGCATTATATATCTGACATTAAAACAATTCTGCTAAAAGCTCGCTTGGATCATTGATTGGCAACTTCATAAGCCATCTGATTAGATTTCGTTGTTTAGTCTAATTTTTTAGATTGAATTTTACCACTAACCCGAGATTTTTATAAATATATGTGCAGATTCACATATATTACTAAATAACTAGAATTTAGCTTTTTTTAACGCTTATTTTGATGGTCAAATCTTTGGTTGATCATGGAATTTAATATATTTTCGTTTTAATTATGATGAATTATCCACTAATTCATCCGTATCCTGGATTAAAAATAATTCTTTTCTGATTTGTTGCTATTAATTGCATGGGACTAACACATTTGCTTCAAGATATGTAATTTTTAAACTATTTAGCAAGTATCGATCTCTTTGCTGCTTATCGTAGATTATCTACACTTATTTATCACTATAAAGAAATAATGCTTAAGTTTTCTAAAATCAACAATTGATTTAAAGACAATAGAAAAATATTCACATTATGGTTTCTTCCCTCTCAAATTTGATAGTACTATCAAGTATTTTTGAAATAAAAAATTAAAACATAACACATATAAATGGGTTTGAGACAAAAGTCCTAAATAAAAAAGATCCAGAGATCATTACGATTTTCTGAATCTTTTTTAGATAAGAATTCAACTTGATTAATATTGACGTCGTCAAATTTATATTCAGTAAATTAAACGAATCTTTTATTAATATAGAAAATAAATTGAAATTGGGAAAAATATAAATGCAATATTAATAAAAACCCAAGTAATGGCGTATTGCTTGTCAAGAACTAAAAAATTAAGTATATCAACTTTATTCTTTGAGTTATTCTTTTTCAGATAATTGTTAGTAACATTACTGCTTAGTTTATATTGGACTATCTGAATTATGGACAGAAGAATTGAAACTATTAAGCAAATTGGAATTATCTGCAGGGAAATAATCAAGTCAAGTTGTCTCATTACAAATAAGACTAGAAAGACTACATAAGAAATAAAAAAAAGAGTAATCAAGATTTTCGAAATTCTTTTAACTTTCAATAGCATTTTGGACTCATTTGGATACCTTGCAGCAATCAATTTTGCAATTGTATGAACGCTTGTTTCACTGGTTATTTTTGTATTCATATTTAACGTTATTAATTTGTTTACACTTATGACAATAATTGTTATAGCAATCAAGTATATAACTGAAATCAATAATGATTTTATCAAAAGTAACGTTCCTCCACTATTCCAGTATTTTCTATATAACTTTGCATTACTGCTTTTTTTTAATATTACCGATTTACATATAAATAAACAATAATCATAAATATTTAATTATTTCTTATAAAGAAGATTGTTAAATGAATATCGAATGAATATCAAAGTTCCAAAACAGCATTAAAAATATTTTGTGGTAATCTGATTTCATTTTTAGTTGATTGACGTTTATTTATACTTTGACGTCATAAATAAAGCTGCTTTTTTTACGGCGTTCTATGAGAAACACCATTGACAGCAACGTCTTTTATTAATGCTGATACGTTTACCCATACAACTGACTTTCCTTCCGCTATGACTTGAATCGGGATCGGATAAAGTTGACGTGGCATAACATACTTTAGCTTATGTACTATTGGAGAAAAACAAATAGTAATTTTCCAATAGAATACTCATAAAAAGAGCTTCTTTAATTTCAAAGCAATGAAAGATTGTTTCTTGGTCAACGTGGAAATAAAAAAATAACTAATCATAAGGAATTTTTTCAATTATGATTAGTTACATTTACAATCAAGTATTATTTATTATTGTCGCCATATGTATTCTTTATATAGGCAGATATTGTCATTGGTAAAATCAATAGTAAGATAATTAGTCCTGTAATTACACCAATAGCAACTTGAATAAGTGTTGTGACACCCGAAGGAATTAATGCGGCAAATGTACCACCAAGAATAATCACTGCAGATAAGACCACAGCTCCAATTATTTTGGCTGCATTTAAAATACTTTCTGTGGCTGAATTACCATTATTTAGTTCTTCCCGATACCGCATCATTAAGAAGATACTATAGTCGACTTCCAAAGCTACTAACATGATAAATGTGAAAAATGGTGTGTTCCAAGTCAACATATCGTCTCCAAGGAATGTTCCGGAGATCCATTTGGTAATACCCATTGATGTCACATAAGTAATTATCAAAGTTAATAGAATTATTAATGGTTGCATTATTGATCGTGTGACCAATATCAAAGCTAGACCAATACCAATTAACATAATAATCGCCGTTCTTGAGAAATCACTATTAGCTAATTCTTTCAAATCAGCATTTTGAGATGTCTCTCCACCATAAGCTACTTGTGAGCTTTCAAGCGATGTGCCCTTTAATCTAGCTTTAGTATCGCTTTCTAAACGTTGAATAGTCTTCATTGCTTTAGAACTACTTGGATCATCTTTTAAAATAACTGACAAAGTAGCAATTTTATGGTTTTTAGAGAAATAAGTATCGTAGGATTCTTTTAATGATGAATCATTCAAACTAGATTTAGGAATATAAAATTCATTTCCCATATAAGAATCTTTTAAATTATTAAGATAATCTTTTATGCTTGTTAATCCATCTTTTACTTGCGTAATCCCTGTACTTGCACTAGATAATCCAGAGCTAAGTTGAGTTACTTGAGAGCCTAGAGATTGAAGCTGTTGATTTAACTCTTGAACTCCTGAATTGACGCTTTGAGTCCCACTCAATAATGTTGATGCCGAACTGGTCAATTCTGATCCACTTGATACTAATTCTTGACTTCCACTAGAAGTTTCAGAAATGCCAGAAGTGAGTTCCGGTGTTGATGAATTTATTTGACCGATAGCAGAATTTAATGATGATATGCCACTATTGATTGAATTTGATATAGAAGCGGCTTCAATCAATTTATTAGAAATATTGGTTATTGATTGGCTGCCAGTAAGCTCAGATAATTCAGATAGTTGTGATTGCAACGATGATAATTTTTGTACTTGTTGATTAACTTGGCTATATTGTTCTTGAAGCTCATTACTTCCTTGAGCAGTTTGACTTAAACCATTTGACAAGGTATTGGCTCCACTACCCAATTGTGACATTCCACTTTGAAGTTCTTCAGTACCTTCAGCTAATGTATTAACGCTCTGCAATTGTTTTTGAACGTTAGCACTACTAATTTGTGAAGAGGCACTGTTCAAACCACTATTAATGGTACTAAGTCCTTTGTTTGATTGAGTTAAACCATTAGTTAGGGTTTTGAGCTGTTTATTAAGATACAGTGCTTTAATTCTCTTGCCCGTAGGTTGAGTGACAGACATAACTTGCTTTATACCTTTTTCTTTCTTTAAGTAATCCGTCAATTTATCTAATGTGGCTAAATCAGCTTGGTTAGTTAATTTTTTGTCAGACTTAATATAAAGCGTTGTAGGTGATGCAGTTCCTTTCGAGAAATCTTTTTGAACTATTAAATATCCTTGTTTTTTAGAATTTGAATCGGGAATTTCATCGGCAGTATTGAAGTTCAATGTTCCGTATCCATTCAATGCAAACATTCCACCGAAAATTCCGATTAATCCTAAAGCGATGAAAGGACGTTGAATTGCTGTTTTAGATAAACCAAACCACAATTTACTAGTAGTTGCTTTATTAAAGTTTTTAGATGGCCAAAACATTTTCTTTCCTAACCAATGCATGAAAAACATATTTAAGGATAAAAGAACTGCTAATAATATAAATACACCAATGGAGACTCCAAAAGCAGAGCGATAAAACGAAAATTGAGCTAAAATTAAAACAGCAAATCCAATTAATACTGATGATCCACTGTATAACATAGTTTTGCCAGCACTCTTTTGTGCGCTCCGTGCAGCACTATGCTTGTCCAGACCTTTTATTAATTCTTCTTTGAACTTATCATACAGTAAAATATTGTAATCTGTTCCGATACCAAAGAGAACAACTACTAAGAAAACTTGAGTGAAATCTGATAATGGTAAACTAGCATATTTGGCAAGATTCATTATTAATCCAAGTGAAACAACCAATGCTACTCCAACGTTCAACAATGAAATAATTGGAACTATAGGTGATTTGAAAACTAAAATCAATACAATGAAAATGAATATAGCAGCTATTAATTCAGTCTTTTGAATACCTTTCTCAGTGATTTGAGAGAATTCATCTGTTAGAAGATCACTACCAGTTATATAAGTCTTCACTCCATTTATTTTGGAATTAGTTTGTATTTTCTCGGCTCGATTAATCAATGAACCTTTGTTTGAAACAGTTAGAACAATTAATTCAGTCTTCTTATTTTTTGATAATACCTGACTTTTAACGGATTCACTATCAGCGGCACTAGTAACTGACTTGATTCCATATTCAGATTTATCATTTTTTAATTCTTTTGCTTTATCCGCTATTAGATACTGTTGATCAGTAGTTAAACCTTGATTATTATGGTAAACCAAGGTTACATCAGTCCCAGACTTGCCACCACTAACTTCTTTAGCTAATTTATTGGCTTTAGAGCTTTCACTCTTGCTGGGTAAGGTGATTTGCCCTTTTTCTTTGATTAGCTGTGTAGTGTTTGGAAGCGTAATGACAGCAACAAAGGCCAAAATAATCCAGACCACTATTGCCCAAACGTAGCTACTTTTAAATTTCTTCAATTTTATATACCTCTAAATGTTTTTTATAAATGACCAGTTATTCACCGTATGCTCTTTTGAACCTAAAATGTTTATGTCAAAATTCTTAAAACCATTCTTCTTATAAAAATTACAATTATTTTCAGTGTTAGTTATTAAGGTTAATTTTTTTACCTGTTTTACTTTTAAATATGAGAAAATATGATGATTTAAAAGATCACTTCCTAGGTGTTGGCCTTGATACCTGGCATCTATTGCTAATAAACTCAAATACCAAGTACCTTTTCCGGCTTCATTTTGGCATGCTTCTTCAGCAAGATTATTTTGTTTCAAAAGTTCAAATAGCATTTTATTTTTTAAATATGGAATAAGTTTCAATCCACCAGCCCACAGGTAATCCCATAAATCAGTAATAGTATGGCTAGGACCGAAAAATGCGATGCCTATTAGTTGCCCGTTATCTACAATCAGTATTCCAATCCCCTTTTTTAATTCAATTCTTGATTGAATTAAAAATAAGCTGACTAAGAATTTATGGTATAAATCTGTTTTCTTGAAATATGGTTTAACAAATTCTGTATACAACGGGTAATTTTTAAATGAATCTGCTAAAAGTTTTGCAATTTTTGGAATATCTTGTTTAGTTGCTTTACAATAATCGATTGTTTATTCACCTTCCATTTATGAACATGTGTTGATTAACTTACTTTTATATATTAACTTGCTATTTATCATCAGTCACCAAACAATAATGCCAAAAGCGTTGATTACTAAACACTTTTGGCATTATTGTTGATAGAAATAAAAGCAAATATTGAACACGTGTTGATTGGGATGAATAATTTCAATATACTTAAAATAGAAATAGTATTCCATGACGTGGAGGGAATAGTCTTGTCTGATCGAAGGACCATCAAAACTGAACAAATTATAATTGAAGTTTTTTTAAAGTTGTTATCTCAAAAAAAGTTGTCTCAAATTTCTGTAGCTGAAATCACAAGAAATGCAAATATTAATCGTGGAACCTTTTATCTCCATTACAAAGATGTTTTTGATTTATATGATCAGGTCGTCAAAATGGTATTAAATGATTTGGAATCAGCATTCGATGAAACTTATCTTGAAGGTTCAAGCACAAATTTTCGAGATTTGACCAAACATATTATTAACTATGTTGACCAAAAAGAAGACGTTTTTTCGGTTTTGCTAAATTCCGATCGAGGACCATCTTTCATTGAAAAAGTTAGACAATTATTTGTGGAAAAAATTCTAATTAAAGAAAATATTGATAAAACAGACTCATCAGACGTAATAGATGTTATTTATAACGTTAATGGGATCGTGGGCGTACTTATGGCCTGGCAACTAGGTACCTATGGATTATCAGAAGATTGTATGATTCAGCAACTGACGGATATTTTAAGTAAATTTGACTAAAAAAAGACTGGCGATTGAAGCAATCGCTAGTCTTTTTTCCTGGTCAATGATATTGAAGCTAAAATTGTTAAAATAATTATGAGAAATAAAGCAATGATTTGAATTCCAGTGATGGAAATACTTTTGTCAAAAACTTTTATGGAGATTCCTAATGAAGAATAGACTTTCTCCTTAACATCGAGTCGCATATTGCTGGGAATTGTACTTAAAATTTCTTCAAGTTTAGCATTCATGAATTGATATCTAAATAAGGTAGACCCTTGAGCGAATGGAAGACATCCTAAGATATTAACCAACGTGGTACCCAATGTCCCAAAAGAAATGTAAACTCCAGCAAAGAAACCACCTAAAGAGTTAACTAAGGATACAACTGTTGTTGCACCACCTTCCGAATGAACGAAAACCATCGAGAAAAATGACAATATTGCTGATGATAAAAGACTTTCCAAAAAAATCACTTCGATAATTTCCAAACTAAAGAATAGATACTTACCTAGTACTATTAATGAAACTAAATATAAAGTCATGGTAACGACAAATGTAACTATCATGGTCGATAATAAATAGCTCAAGGCTAATTCAAATCTTGAAATTGGTGTGACAAAAAAGTCATCAAATCTCTTCTCTATGCGGTCATAAGAATATCCATTTATCGCGGCAGCTGCGGCGGAAAGAGTTGTTAAATATAATGCCCCCGAAATTATCCATGATTGAACCAATCCTTCTATTCGAGAATCAGACAATGATAAACTGGAGAAAGCTTGTGTAAATTCGTTAATCATATTTTGTTTTAAAAATACTTCATATAGAACTAAGACAATAGCTGGAGAAAATAATGAGAAAATTAACCTTGATTTATCCCTATAAAACACCTTGATATTTCTTTGAGTTAGTGAAATTAGTCGATTAATCATCATATTGTTTTTCTCCATTGGTCACATTTAAAAATACATCATCCATAGAACCATGGCGATATTCGAAATCATCGATTTCAGTAAAATGATTTTCCAAATAATTAAGGGCAGCCTTAGTTTCTTTAAAATAGATGGTTTCTTTTTTATCGTTCATCATAATATCTAGTGTATTTCTGGCAAATTTTTTCTTCAGTTCATATGGTGTCCCCATTGCTCTTAATTGACCATTACTTATGATTAATACTTTATCAGCGTTATCCACTTCTTCCATATAGTGTGTTGTTAAGAAAATTGTTAAATGTTGATTTTTTCTTAGCTTTTCGATAGTATTCCAAACTTGTCTTCGACTTAGTGGATCTAATCCAGTAGTCGGTTCATCTAAAAAGAGAATTGCTGGTTCATGAATCAATGCCCGAGCAATATCGACTCTTCGACGTTGTCCGCCTGATAATAATTCATAGTGGCGATTAAAGAACTCACTCATATCCAATAATTGTCTTAAATTATTTATTCTATCTTGTAATGTTTCTTTTGATAAATTGTATAATTTGCCCCTAGTTTCTAAGATTTCTTTTGGTGTTAAAAGATTGTCCAAAATTGATGACTGAAAAACGACACCTATTTGTTCACGAATCTTGGCATCATCTGTACCTATTTTGAATCCAGCTACTTTAACTTGGCCCGATGTGGATTTTAATAAAGTAGTTAAGATTGATATTGTAGTAGATTTGCCAGCACCATTTGCACCAAGAAATGCTGTAAAACTACCCTTTTCGACGCTGAAATTTAGGTCATTAACTGCTTTGTGGTTATCATAATTTTTTACAAGATGCTCAACTGATATTATTTTTTCCAAATTAACCTCTTCCTATCTTTTTTAAGGATAATGGAGATTGATGGTTATGTTCAATAAGCAATTTTCTTTAAAGTGTTGATATTCGATTCATAAATTATAATTTATAAAAATCGCTAATTGAGAAAACACGGTAATTTATTGCCGTGATGAATCAATGATTTGTGCGATTTTAGGTGTTTTCACAAACATATGTTCCCCTACGTGTGATATAATTACGATACCAAATCATGGGAGGGGGTTCATATGGTTTTAAAGGGTATCAAACTACGTATCTATCCAAATAGTTACCAGAAGGAATTGATTGAATATAACTTTGGTGCTAATCGTTTTGTTTGGAATAATATGTTAGACATGATGATCAAACGTCATGAAAATAATCCTGATTTGAAATCTTTGAAAGCATTTGACTTGAATTACATTTTAACAGTTTTCAAAAAAGAACATACTTGGTTAAAGAAAGCCGAAAGTACTAGTTTACAAGTTTCTAATAAAGACTTATTTGAGGCGTACAAGGGATTCTTTAGTAAAAAACGTAAATTCCCACGATTCAAAAGTAAGAAATATCCAAAACAAAGTTATCAATCTAAATTTGTTAATAACAATGTTGAAATCATTGATGGTTCTTATATTAAATTACCTAAACTTGGAGTAATGAAATATAAGAACAAGAAAGCTATCCCTAGTATCATCAAGTACGTGACTATTCGTAAACCATCAACTAACAAGTACTATGCAATTCTTACAGTTGATGAAGAAATATCTCAATTACCAAAGACAAACAAGTCTGTCGGTCTTGATATGGGTGTTTCTGATTTAGTAATCTGTTCAGACGGAAGTAAGTATAAAACTATCCGTTTTGATAAGAAACTTGCCAAAAAGAAACACTATTGGGAAAAACGATTAGCTAGAAGACGTAATCAAGCTCTAAAGGATATTCAGTATAAGAAGAAATTTGGATTAATTGATCCAAAACCTTTAGAACAATATTCAAATTATATGAAAGCTAAACTAATGGTAGCTAAGTATAGTGAAAAAATTGCTAATCAAAGAAAAGACTATCTCCATAAAATAACTCGTGAATTAGTCGAAAATAATGATTTGATTATTATTGAAGATTTGAAAACCAAAAATCTTCTTGGCAATCATAAACTATCACGTGCCATCGCTAATCAATCATGGAGAGCATTAAGAGTAATGCTTGAATACAAATGTGAATGGTACGGCAAGAAACTTCTGGTTGTTAATCCATTCAAAACTAGTCAAATCTGTTCTAACTGTGGTTACGATGACGGTAAACACAAGTTAAATATTAGAGAATGGGATTGTCCTAGTTGTGGTATTCATCATGATCGTGACATTAATGCAAGTAAAAACATATTAAACAATGGCTTGGAACAAGCCTTAGTAAGATAGTTCTAGCCTCTACCGACTAGTTGAAATGCTAGTTGGCAAGTATGGAATGTTCCTAGAAACTCGGTACTTTAGTGCCGACGTAGTTCACATTCTGTCATAATGTTTCCTCGCTTTTGATTTATTGTGATTTTAATATAGCATCAAAAAAGAGAAAGTTGCGGTCCACTATTGGTACCATGGTAACTTATGAAACCAATTGAAATAAATGACTCAAAAGAACTATTCGATATTTGAATTGTAGTCGTATCATTATAAGTATTTTACATAATTTTGATTTTTATTATTATTAAGAATAAAAGGAGAAATTTTAATGGCTAAAAATATTTTATTGTTAGGTGCATCAGGGACAGCTGGCTCCGGTGTTCGAAAAGCACTTTTATCACAAACGGATGCACATTTAACATTAGTTTCACGACATGCTAATCAACTTACACCAAATCCCAAACGGGAAAAACTAGCTCAACTTGACGTACACGATCATGATGCATTGATCAAAGCAATGAAAGGACAAGATATCGTGTTTTCTGCCCTTTCATCTGAGGGTGATCCTGATGAACTTGCTAGATTAGCCCAAGATATTATTAACGCTATGCAGGAATTACATCTTAAACGATTGATTTTTATGGTCGCTATGGGAATTTACAACGAAATTCCTAAATCAGTTGGTGCACAGGATAATGTTGATAACAACCCTGCTCAAATTCATAATCTTCGTGCAGCTAAAGTAATTGAGGAATCTTCATTGGATTATACCCTCCTTCGACCTGGTTTTTTGGTCCCTGGACCTGATTCAGTTGTAATTACACATCGTGGCGAGAATGTTTCGGGAAATACGACAACCATCTCTTCAGTCGGTTCAGTTGCAGTACGACTTATTACTGGTGATTTACATGCTTCTCGTGGTAGTCTTGGACTTAATCAACCAACAAGATAAAATGAAAAAAACTTCATTAACAAATTCAATTCTTAAAACATTGAAGGTGTTAATGAAGTTTTTCTATCTAAAATTTACAAAATCATTAATTTTATTTTGTCGTTAAAGCAGGTAATTTCTTGATGATTTTAGCGGGAACCCCACCGACAACACAATTATCTGGAACATCTTTAACAACAACCGCTCCAGCTCCGATAATAACATTATTACCAATGTGGACACCGCCAATTATGGTGCAGTTGCCACCTATCCATACATCATTACCAACAGAAATTGATTGAGTATAAGTAATTAAATATTTACTACCGTCATCTCTAGTTCCAAAACGTTTAGTAGCATCTAATGAATGTTCTCCACAATAGAATTTAGTATCGGGCGCTATGATTACACGGTCACCAAAAGTTATTTTATTGGAATCTTGGAAGTAACAATTGCCATTGACGAAATCGTCATTACCAAAAGAAATATGTTTTCCATAAATTGCTCCGATGTCACCATTGATTGTTAGATTTGTACCAATGTGTGCAAAGAGTTCATTTGCAATTGCTTGTTTTTTATTTTTCTCTGCCTCGTTATTCAATTTGGAAATTAATTGCCTGGCATCTTGAATCATCCCCTGTAACTCAGGGTCACGATAATCATAATCTTGTCCTGCTAATAATTTTTCGTGTTCTGTCATCAAAATAAATCTCTCCTTTAGTATCTTAAATCACGTAATTTTTTAGCTGGCGAACCCACATAAATACTATTTGGTTCAACGTCCTTAGTCACTAAAGCATTAGCCCCGACGATTGAATTTTCACCAATAGTTACTCCGGGCAAAACAGTCACATTAGCCCCTAACCAAGCATTTTTTTCAATATGGATTGAACCTGTAATTAGGTCATCCCGATGATTAGGATCTTCAGCGTGATTAACCGTTATTAGACTAACTCGAGGACCGATTTTGACTTGTTCATCGATCCAAATTCCACCAAGATCCATGAAGAAACAATCTTTATTAATAAAAACGTTGCCTTTGACAAATGTTTGACATCCCACGTCAGCGTTATAAGGTGCCTTGATATCAGTCGTTTCGGGAATTTGATATCCGTACAACTGACTAAATAGTTCTCGACGTTGTTTTGTATTATGCGAATGCTGATTGATTTGGTCAATTATCAGTGAATTTTTTTCAACGATTTCATCTACTAATCCGAGTTCTTCTTTAGTAAATTTTAAGTTGCCACCTTCGCGTGCCTTCTTCAAAACTTCTTCTTTGTTGATTTTGAACACATTCTTTCCTTGCATTTTACTTTTAGCGTAAAGGATAATTTGAGTTTTATCTAATACTTATCTTGTATTCAAAGAAATACGCTTATTGCATAACAAATAAATTTCCCTTTTGTGTTACATTTGAAGTATCAAGAGTTAAGAGGAGTGAATCAATTGACAATTCAAAATGAATTAATGCAAGCTTTGAACGATTCTGAAACAGAAATTATCCAAATTCGCCGCTACCTTCATCAACATCCTGAAACATCTTTCCACGAAAAAAATACTTCAAAATATATCAAGGACTTCTATCATAAATTAGGTATTGAAACTAAAGATTATGGCGACGGCTACGGTTTTGCAATCGATATTGATTCAGATCGACCTGGAAAATCAATTGCTTTACGAGCTGACTTTGACGCTTTAGCTATTCAAGAAAAAAATGACCTCTCCTTTAAGTCAGAAAATTCAGGTGTCATGCATGCTTGCGGCCACGACGGACATACAGCTTACATGATGGTTTTAGCTAAGAATTTATATCAAATGAAGAATAAGTTAAGTGGCAAAATTAGAATTATTCATCAGCCTGCCGAAGAAATCACTCCAGGTGGTGCTAAAAGTATGATTAAAGATGGAGTCCTCGATGGTATTGACGAAGTTGTTGGTGCACACGTTATGACTTCGATGCCAACTGGCTCTATTGGTTATCACTGGGGTGAAACGCAAACTGGTCGAGCAGATTTTTTAATCAAATTTATCGGTAAAGGCGGACATGCTTCAATGCCCCACTTATCAAAAGACAGTATCGTTGCCGGTAGTTATTTCGTTACGGCCTTACAGACAGTTGTTTCACGTAATATCGACCCCTTTGATACAGCCAGCGTTACGATTGGTTCATTTGACGGCGTAGGTTCAAACAACGCTATTAAAGCTTCCGTTGAATTAAAAGGTGACGTTCGAATCATGAAGGAATCTACTAGATCAACAATCCATCAATGTATCGAAACTATCGCTAAAAGCGTTGCTACAATGTTCGATATGAAAGTTGAAATTGACTATAATGACAATTACCCAGTTTTAGTCAACGATGAAGAATTAACTAAACAAGTGGTAAATTCAATCAAAGATGCTAAAATTTCCGAAGTTAAACAGGTCTTTGATTGCGGTCCCCAAGATCCTTCTGAAGACTTTGCATACTTTGCACAAGAACGTCCCAGTTGTTTCTTCTACGTTGGCTGTGATCCTGATGATGGTATGAATCATCCCCACCACAGTCCAGAGTTTTTAATGGATGAAAAATGTCTACTCGTTGCAGCAAAAAGTATGGGTACGGTTGTTTTGAACTTGTTAAATAATTAAGAATAAACAAAAAGAGTTTCGATGACACTAACTTTAACAGTATCATTGAAACTCTTTTTGTATTAATCGTATTCGACTTCGTTCAATTCCGTATTAACGGCTTTATTTCTGATTAAAATTATGATGAATGTGAAGATTAAAATACTAATTCCACCGATTGGCAACATCATCAAACCATTTGCTAACAACAAACCTCCGATACTAGTTCCTATAGCTGTACCGATATTCCCCATTGAAATGAAGAGACCATTTGCTAAACTCAAAGCTTCAGGAATAGCAGCAGAAATCAAGTATTGTTGAATATTATTACCTATTCCGTAAATCATCCCCCAAAGAATAACTACTGGGAACATTAATGATGTAGAGTGACCAAACAAAATAATCAAACCATAGACAGCAATTAATAAGAATGGGTAAATCGTTACTAATTTACGAGGTGTTTTTGACAAAACGTTTCCGGCAATCAAATTACCTAAAATACTCATTAATCCGAAAATGAAAAGTCCGATACTCAATTGATTAGCTGAGAAGTGACTAACTTGAGACAATAAATCTGAAACATAACCATAAACGACGAATAATACACTACCTATTAAAATTGTTCCTAACCCGGAAATCCAAAGTGATTTCTTTACTAAAACCTTGTTCAATCCAGAAACTTCTTCTGTACTCTCATTATCAGTATTGGTACTTTCCTTTGGTAGGATAAAGAAATTTAATATTAAAGCGGCCAAACTAACTAATGCAAAGAAGAACATTGCTGCTGAATAAGAGATATTGTTGGCAATCAAGGTAGTTAACGGCGTACCCAAAACTGTCCCAGCACTAACGCCAATCATAACTCGTGATACTGATTTTGAGGATTGCCCTTTGTCAGCAATTTCTGCAGCAATCGTAAATGCTAAAGAACAGTAAACCGGATGTAAAACTGCTGGCAACAATCTAAAAATCAACGCAGGTACAAAGCTAGTTACCAAGCCTCCTAATACGTTGGAAACAACGAATAAGGATAATGTCAACAACATGATTTTTCTACGGTCAACGTGTTTTAAGATGATTGGCATTATTGAACCAAAAATAGCAATTATTATTGCAAACAAACTGACGAATAATCCTGACGTAGCTGTTGAGACATTAAAACGGTTAGCAATTATAGGTAAAATTCCCAATATTCCAACTTCTGTGTTTAAAATACTGAAAGTACCCGTTGCTAATGTGAATATCAATAATTTTTTATTTTTCATTTGAAACCTCAATTCTATTTTTTATATAAATAACTTCTTGCCTTATCAACATCAATTATTGTATAGGGATATTAGTCACTTGAAAATTCAGTCTTTTGAATCCTAGTATAAATTGAATTAATACTTAGCCATAAAAAAACAGAGATCTTAGTTGATTTACTAGTATCTCTGCTTTTTATAATGTTAATCTTTCATCATTTAATCTATTTCTACTTACTCCAATGGAATTCAAGTTATCTTCAATTTCAATTATCGCAGTCGCTGGTCCTACAATATAAAATTGTCCTTTTAAAATTTCGCCCTCTGAAAGAAGATTTCTTAATTGTTGTTTCTTAATTCGATGAATTTGCTCATAATACTTGAAATTTGGATATTTAGATTCAAAATTTCTAAATTTATCGGAATAATATAATTTGTCTTGTGATTGAACTGTCCACAATACATGGATAGGTCGCTTTCCTGCATATTCGGCAGCAATACTTAACAAAGGAGCGATCCCCGTCCCTAAGCCATAAAGAATAATTGGTGTCTCAACATTTTCCAGTCTAATTGATTTATCAAACAATCCAAAGGGTCCTTCTAGTTTTACCTTAGTACCTGTGGGAACCTTGGAGATCTCATTAGTAAAGTCTCCAACATTTTGAATAGTAAAAGTAACAGATCGTGGACTATTTGTAGGAGCTGAAGTGACAGAAAATGGATGTGATTCAATACCGAGTTTTTTGAGACCTTTGAATGATACAAAGTAAAAGTCACCTGGATGATATTTTTTCTGGCTTTTTATCTGAATAACTAGTTCTTGAGTATCCGAATTCAAGGATTCATTAGAAATTACTGTTCCGTTATTCATCGTTAATAATCTTATTTTATTAAAAAAATACAATCCTAGTATCACAACTGTATAGGTATCAAAAATAACCATGAATTCAGTGATAGATCTAATTCTAACGATTAATTGGACATGGAAGAAAATCAAGGCGATTACCACTAAATTTAAGCGATGGACCCAGATAGAAACTTGATGTTTAAAAATATGATTGAGCTTCTTCTTGAGCGTGTCAGCAATTTTAAAGTAATTGATCAACCAGCCTGACATGAAGAAAACGGCGTAGAAAAATCCAAATAAAGCTAAATACCAAGCAATATTGCCTGTGTTTTTAACATTTTGATCAAAACTAAAACTTAAAAATTTATGAATAGTAGCAGCAATCAAAGCAATCGTTCCTAAAAGTCCATGAACTAGATACATTGAAGGTAAACCAATTAAACGGTCCAACCAACTTGGCCTTGTTGACAAATAAGTAATTACTAACCACCAAATATAAGCAACAATTCCAAAGTCATACACGATTAAGTCACTGACTGAAGCCACCAATTGTGTATTTAAAATAACAATTAAAGGTATTGGAATTAAGAAAAGTATAATTAACCAAAGAATATTCAATACAACCCTTTTTCTTCTCATTTTCCCACCTTATTAATATCCTAATTTTGCTAGCCATTGATTGACATCACCCTTAGCATCTTCAACGTCAGATCCTTGGACTTGGAAACCTTTTAAGATTGTAGCTTTAGGATATTGATCTCGTAGTATTTCTTGAGTACTACCGAATCCAGAACCTCCATCAGTCACAAAAGGAATTATAGTTTTATTATTGAGATCAATTTTGTCAAACAGAGTTCTCATTATCATTGGATACTCACTATACCAAATTGGTGAACCAATAAAGATATTTTTATAATTATCGACATTTGGTAGTGTTCCCTTGATACTAGGTCTAGCGTTATTATCCTTTTCTTCTGTCGCAATGTCTTCGAGTTTTGAGAGACTCTTGTCAGGATAAGCCTTTGCGGGAATTACTCGATAAATATCGGCATTAGTTTTTGACTTGATGTAATTGGCAATTACTTGTGTATTTCCTATTTTTCGATAACCTTCATAATTAGCACCCGAATGTGAAAAATAAATAATGAGAGTTTTTCCATTCGATTTTTTAGTGGAGCCTTGGGAAGTCTCTTTGATTGCTTGATTTGAAGTAGATTTGTTGCTTTGCAGATTAGATTTTGAATAGATGATTCCCAAAACGACCCCCAATACGACTAATACCGTAGTTAGAATACCAATCAATTTGACCCTTTTTGTATGTTTCATAATTATCCTCACTTTTAATTTTATAAAAAAAGCCAATGAACTTATTGGACTTTTTCATTGACTTTAAAGATATTTATTTATTTCTATCTTGGAATAACTTCAACGGTTGAACTGCGAGGTCCTTTTGCGACCATTGGTGGCAAATATGTGCTACCCTGATACTTTTCTTCATAACCACGATCGACTAAATCATTAATTTTGTCATCGTTGAGTTTCTTAAAGGCAACTTCATGATTTGATCCATCGAGAAAGATTCTGCCAGCTTTTTGTTTGATTGCAGAATTATACCAGCGCGAATTTTGTCCATTCCAAGCGCGAATAAATAATCTTCCATCAGCAACTACCGACCAAATCCAAGTAGGTGTTCCGTAGGTTTTCCCATCATCATAAAATGGTGACACTTGAAAATCGTCCGCTTTTGCAAAATTTTTGAGTTGTTCAGTGGTCCATGTTTTTTCAGTCATATTGTTCCTTCCTATTACCAAGGTTGATTTGTTGGTCCAACAGTAAATTCACTGACATTCGTGTCTTCTGGTTGATCAATTGCAAAGGCAACGACATTTGCGACGCGTGATGGACTAATTTGATACTTATCGTAATTTGCTTGCATAGCTTTAGCAGCTTCTGGATCTGTAATTGTATCCAATAATTCGGTATGAATTGCGGCTGGATAAATAGTAGCTGTACGAATATTGCTGTTAGCTTGTGCAGATTCCATTCTCAAAACTTCCATTAAGTCACGAACTGCATGCTTAGTTGCTCCGTAAACACCAACACCAGGATATGGTTTCAAACCAGCAACTGAAGAAGTTGTAATGATATGTCCGCCGTTTTGTTCTTTGAAGGTAGGCATAATCGCAGCGATACCGTTTAATACACCTTTAATATTTACATCGACTGTACGGTTCCATTCATCAGTCTTCAACTTATCAATTTCTGAACTAGGCATTAAACCAGCATTTAAGAAAATTACATCGACTTTGCCGAATTCTTTTTTGGCTGCTTCAACTAAGGCCTTATTGTCATCAGGATTTACAACATCAGTAGTTTTGTAAATTGCTTCACCACCGTTTTCCTTAATTTTATTAACGATTTGTTGAAGTTTATCTTCACGACGAGCTCCTAAAACTAATTTGGCTCCTTTACTTGCTAATAGCATGGCTGTTGATGCTCCAATACCACTTGATGCTCCAGTAATAATTACTACTTTATCTTTAATCATATTTAAAATCTCCTCTATATTTTGTGATTGGTTCATGTCCGAATCAATGACATTAGTATAGGGCGTAACTTGTTACTTGAAAATTTACTATTGTGAATGCTAGTATAAACACAGTTAATACTGGAGGTATAGTGATGATTGATTTTTACTTATTGGAGGCTTTGGTAGCATTTGATGAATATGGAACTCTCTCTAAAGCTGCTGATCATTTAGGCGTAACTCAGCCGGCTTTGACCCATTCATTAAAGAATCTTGAAGAAAATTTGGATGTTAAATTGTTTGACCGCAGACCCAATCGGCTCTATTTAACTGATACTGGCAAATATGCCGTTAAGCAATCAAAAAAAGTCCTTGAAGACAACTACAAATTTACGGACAAAGTTAAACTTTTTGAACAAAATCAATCAATTATCACTATTGGCGCTAATGCCCCAGGACCTTTGATAGTTATTCGCTCCTTACACTTAGATAACCTCGTTGTACAAGATGAACACGTTCAACAGGATTTTGAAACGATACTAAACGAAGAGCAATTGACTTGCTTACTGACTAATGAGGATATAGAAACTGATTACATAACTTCAAGATTTCTTGGTAGTGAAAGTATGGCCATCAACATCCCTTCTGAAAATCCTTTGTCGAAGGTAGATTCTTTGAAATTTGCTGATTTAGCTGGTAATACATTCCTATGTCCTCAAGAAATAGGATTTTGGCAAGATATTTATGAATCACAAATTCCTAATGGTAAATTTATTTATCAAAATCAATCAACTGAGTATAAAGAATTGCTTAGTTTCTCTAGTCTGCCCTTCTTTACTACTAATTTGACCAAACTAGATCCAAATTGGGGGAAGAATCTTCCTAAGAACCGTGTATTAAAGCCATTAACTGATGAATTGGCAACACAAAATTTCTATATTAGTTTTTTAAAACGCAATCAAAATCGACTTAAATCTTTGATTCAAAAGACACAAGATCAATGGTCAACAGTTGATTTTTAAATTGAAAAAGTAAGATAATGTAATTACTGAGCATTTAAGGATATGGGGGATCTTACATGACGATACTTTTAGGCATCGGATTAATAGTTTTAGCAATCTTTGCTATCGTTGGGAATATTAGTAATTCAAAACAGTTCGGTAGAAAGATTATGTCGGATAGATTATATTTTTATATTTTTCTACTAGTTGGTGGCTTAGTTTTGATTTTCTTCTAATTTCAAGAAAAGATAATAAAAAGGAGTCTTGATTATGACAATAACTGCAACTACTCTCTCTGAAGCAAGAAAAAATCTAAAAAAAATAACTGATGATGTAGCAGATTTTGATGATCATGTAATTATTACAAAGCCTAAGAATCGTAATGTGGTTATTATCTCAGAAAAGGAATTCCAATCTTAGCAAGAAACCATGTACTTACTTGGTACAGAAGCTAATCGTAAAAATTTAGATGAATCTTTAAATCAATTAAAAAGCCAATCAACTCACAATATAAAATAAGTTGATTGGCTTTATTTTTTCTATTCATTTCTAATAGATACGACGATACTTACTAAAATCAATCCTAAGCCGACAAAAAATCCAACTTTAATTGATTCGTTCAAAAATAACCATCCCAATAATGTTCCAACGATTGGTTGAAACAAAAAGAACAATCCTGATGTTGGACTGTGAAATAAGACTAATCCTTTATTCCAAAGGAAAAATGCAATTGCAGTAGAAACGATTCCTAAGTATAAAAGACTTAACCAAATGTGCACGCTACCCCAGGAGATATTTAATAAGGTTCTCTTTTGTATGAAAATAACAGGTGTTAAGCAAGCAATAGCGACCAAAGTACCTAAAAAAGTAACTTGGATAATGCTGTATTTCTTATCAACTAATTCAATCAAGACTGACATTAAGGCCCAAGTAAGACCAGCAATCAACAAAAAGATTACTCCTAGTAATAGATTCTTTCCGTTAAAATGGAAACCAACAATTGAAACAACACCTAATATTGCTAGAGATAGACTGATCCACTTACCCTTGGTTGGTCTGATTTTTAATAATGGCCAACTGAAGATAATCATGAATGCTGGTGTTGCTGTCGTCACAACTGAGCCTAATTGAGCTGAAGAAAACATCGTGCCTGTTTCTTGAGCAACAATAGAAATCGTGTCACCGATTAATCCGATTAAGAAAATCAATTATAAATTTCTTTTATCCCAGTGCCACTGAATTTTTACGACTAAGGCGATTACCAATAAGGAAATTGAACCGATGAGATACCGTAACCAAACCAATTGAATTGGGGGAACTTCACTGACGACTGATTTGACGACGACAAACATCCCACCCCAAATACATGCTGCTAATGTTAAATATATGCTACCTATTATTTTATTTTTGTTGGTTGGATTAAACTATTGGAAAATAAATAAGTAATTAATTATTGACATTTCGATAAATCGCGATATGATGTATTCATGAATGTTAATGCAAGATTATTTATGGCTCTATCCAACCAAACAAGATTAGATATTTTACAATGGTTAAAAGATCCAGAAAAAGAAATTACTTCAGTATCCTGTGAAACAGTTCGCTACATGATGAATGAAAAAGGAGGTATTTGTGTAGCTGATATTGTTAAACGTGCCGGCTTAGCACAGTCAACTGTTTCTAAATATTTGAGTGATCTTCAAAATTGTGGCCTTTTAATCTCTGAACGTCATGGTAAATGGACCTACTATCGTCGGAATGAAGAAAATATCCAAGAACTATCAAAATATATTGCTAATAAACTTTAAGAAGAGGCTTTAATTAGAGTTTCTTTTATTTAAACATTCATATCGACAAAACTAGATTTATAAGATTAAGGAGAGTTTTATGTCTAATAAATTAAGAATAGTTTTACCACAATGGCAAGGTGGAATGAATCCTAACTATCGCTTAGGAGCCAAACTATTAAATGCACTAGTTCCAGAAAGTAATCAAACAGAAACATTGGAAATCCCTATTTCTAAAGAAGAACATCAAACTAACGGAATTGTAGATGAAGAAAAAAATTTGTTAAATCAAATGAAAACAACTTTTGATACACTCACTATAAAAAATCCAGATAAAGTAATCACTCTTGGCGGAGATTGTTCAATTTCTGAAGCACCTTTTGATTACCTACATGGTAAGTACCCAAATGATTTTGGAATGATTTGGTTAGATGCTCATCCAGATATTTCTAACCCTACTACTTCCAGTCACATTCACGAAATGGTAGTCGCAAACTTGATTCATAAAGGCGCAAAGAATTTTAATGAACAAGTTAAAAATCCGATTGATCCTAAAAAAGTTTTATTTGCTGGATTAAAATATAATGATTTACGTCCAATGGATAATTTAGTCAAAGATTTAAACATGTCTTATGTCACACCAGAAGAACTTAAAAAAGACAGCTCACCTGTTTTAGATTGGATAAAGAACAATAATATCAAACACATTGCTATCCATCTTGATCTTGATGTTTTAGATCCAGACGATTTTAGAGCAATTCTTCCTGCTGAGATTGGTCTTGATCGTAGTAAATTTGGTGCTGCCATCGGAGCAATGAAACTTGCTGAAATGGTTCGTCTATTAGAAGATGTTGAAAATAATACCGATTTAGTTGGTCTTTCGATAGCCGAACACATGCCTTGGGATGATATTAATCTACACAATGGATTATCAAAATTAGCCATTTTTGATTAATTAGATGCCTCAGGCATTTATTTTTCAACATATATATTCACAATTACCGATATATAAATATAAGGAGATTATTATGAACAACGTTACAAAGACTTTAAATATCAAATACCCTATTATTCAGGCACCGATGTCATGGATGACTAATGCTAGATTGGTTGCTTCCGTTAGTAATGCTGGTGGTTTAGGAATATTGGGACCTAATGCGGGACAAACTGAGGTCACCTCTGATCCTAAAGAAACTGCTAGCAGAATGAGAGATGAAATACATAAGACTAAGGCATTAACTAATAAACCTTTTGGACTTAATATTTTGACACCCAGACCTAATGAAAGTTTATCCGAATCTACTTTTACTAATGAACTACTCCAAATGGCTTTTGATGAAGGAATACAATACTTTGCAGTAGTCGGAACAGCTCATAAAGAGGTATTTGAACAAATAAAACAACACAATGGTAAAATAATTTTCCGACCATTAACTCCTACCGTAGAACAGATGAAACTGGGTGAATCATATGGAGCGGATGTAGCTGTGGCTACTGGTTCTGATGAAGGCGGAATTTTACCAAATCAAGAATTTGGTACTTTTACAATTGTTCCTTCAATGGTTGATGCAGTGAACATCCCTGTTTTGGCAGCTGGAGGAATTAATGACAATCGTAGTGTGAAAGCTGCATTTTCTTTAGGAGCACAAGGAGTATATGTTGGTAGTCGTTTTCTAATGACTGAAGAGTCTCCATTAAATAGTAAAGCTAAAGATTTAATATTAAAGTCTGATTCTCATGATGTAATCCGTGTATCGCCTACACAACGAGCAATTGAACTTGGAAAGGCTTTGGAATATTCATCAGAATTGGCTAAAGATCCTTTCAATAACGAATTGGACAGAGAAATTAGTAAAAATGGTGGTTTAAGACCTGGAATGTTAATGGGCGATTTTGAAAATGGAATCGTCAGTGTTAATACCGGTATTGGATCTATCACTACAATACCTTCAGTTACTGATCTAATTGAGCAATTAATGGCTTAATTTTAATAAGAGTAAAAAAATAGATTTCTTCAATGTTGAGGTGAAGTGAACCCCCTAGTTTGGACAGAAAACAAACTAGGGGGTTCACTTCACCATCTACTTTTTTCTAATAGATGAGGTATATTTTTTGTCAACTTATTTTTTTTAAAATTCTACCGAGAATAAATTTTCCTATAATTAGAGATCGTGTTCAATTTCTCTAATATGATGAAGCATATTGTCTGTACCAGGCCTACTGATTCCAAAGCTTTCACGTTGATACTTATTAGGATCATTAATGATCTTAATGATAAAGTCAGCGATACTACTTCTAGAAATCATAGTTCCTTTAAATGTTTCACCCTTTTTAGTTAATTCATAATCAATTTCGGTATCATCAGTCATATAAGCAGCACGGATAATGGTATATGATAATTGACTACTTTCAATAATTCTAGCGGCACGTCTAGTATCTTCTTTTGAAGCATGCCCAACATAATTCTCAACCCATGAGCCAAAGGGATCAGGCACTTCGTGATAAAGTCCTGAACCAGTTATCCAGATCAACTGTGCTACTGAATTTTGTTGCATCGAAAAGACTATGTTTTGTGCCCAGCGTTCCATTTGTCCATTGAGATTAGCGTAAACTACATCTTGATTAGCAATTACCCTTGTCAAAAATTCTTTGTCGCTGACATCCCCTTCAATCACAGTCACATTATTGTGATTTTTTAAGGAATCTAATCGACTAGCATGTCTTAAAACCAGAGTTAATTGATAATCGGAGTTATCCAGAAGTCTTTTCTCAACGATACGAGCAATCTTTCCGTAGGCTCCTAAGATCAATATTTTTTTCATGTGTTATTTTCTCCTATTCTATAGAGAATTCTATATCGGTGTCCCCTAATTGATTAAAAAAGGAGATATCATCTTTAATATGACCAATCTTCTGTAAATCACAATTACTTCACCGGTTTGTTTGTAAAAGATAACAAAACTATGACGTGGTGCCCAATAGGCAATATCGCCTACTTCATAACCGCTAGTTTTAGCCTTCTTGGCGGGCAAAGCTTCTTTAAAACGATAAGTCATTTCACGTGAGTAGAGATTCATCATTGATACTTTTAATGGAAATTGGGCCATAATTGCTCTCGATGTATCATTATCGTCAAAGTCTGCGGTTAATTCTTGATCGTTAATAGTTAATTTTACTTTTGTCATTTATTTTCTCCTGTATTATTAGCCTTGTTTTGTAGGATAAACAGTAAATTCATTAACGTTAACATCTTCTGGTTGATCGATAGCAAAGTTAACGACACGGGCAATAGCATCTGGTGTGATACCAACTGACTTATACAATTTATCCATGCCTTCTTTAGAGTTCTTATCACTGATGTGTTGTAACAATTCAGTGTTGATAGCAGCAGGATAGATAGTAGCCGTTCTAATATTAGTTTGTTCTTTAGTACTTTCCATACGAATGACTTCCATCAAGTTTCTAACTGCAAACTTAGTTGCTCCGTAAACACCTGAACCAATGAAACTCTTTAATCCGGCAACTGAAGAAGTTGTAATAATTTGACCATGTTTTTGAGTAGTGAAATCTGGCATAACCGCAGCCACACCATTCAAAACACCTTTCAAATTAACATCGATCATCATATTCCATTCGTCGGTCTTTAAAGCGCTGATTGGTGATGTTGGCATGATTCCAGCATTGTTGTAGATAACGTCGATAGCGCCGAATTCTTTTTTAGCTAAAGTAACTAAAGCCTTTAAATCATCTGGATTAGTAACATCAGTTACTCTATAAGCGGCTTGGCCACCTGCATCTTTGATATCTTGACTGATTTCTTGTAAACGATTCTCACGTCTAGCTCCTAAAACGACTTTAGCACCATTTTTTGCTAACAACTTAGCTGTTGCTTCGCCAATACCTGATGATGCTCCTGTAATTACAACTACTTTATTTTCAACTGACATATTTAATACTCTCCTATTATTTTATTTAATTAGTAAAACGATGGTTTATCCCATTCTGTATTTGGTTCAACTACACCGATACTTTGTGACTTATATAAATCTGGTTTGGTAACAATATTACTGATCAATTTAGCAACTGCTTGCCGAGTAACCTGAGTTCCCTTCATTGGTTGACCTTGAGGAACGATGTCATAATTATAATTGCCGTCTTGATTGTATAACCAACTCATTCTTAGGAAGGTATAATCTAGACCACTATTATCAATAACTGCGGCTGCTTTTTTGATATTAGTATAATCACCCATCATTCTGGCGTTCCACTTACCAAATTTACCAGCAACTTCGTCATAGATTCCTAGTCCACCAGCAACGATTAGACGTTTAACGTTTTCTTCTTTCATAACTTTAACAACATTTTGATTAGCTTCAATAAAATGACCCGTTGCCATATAGACGATATCTTGATTACTAATAGCACTTTCTAAATCTGAGACGTTATTCCAATCTCCATCAACTAAAGTAATTCTCGAATTTTCTTTGTATTCAGATAACCTTTGATTAGCACGTCTAGTAAACAACGTGATTTCGTTGTCAGATTTTTCTAGTAACATTGGAATTAAATATTTCGAAATATTACTTGTAGCACCTAATAAAACGATTTTTTTCATGTAATTCTCCTATCTCTTTTTATTCAAAATGTGATGATAATTGACCACATTGATTTTCTTAATATTGTGTTTATCAAAAACAATTTTTTCTCCATACGGTGCAAGACGGATAGTTCTCTTGCCGACAATCTTCCACGTACCAGAATAAATATTTTTAACATCGTGTTGGTTCTCATTCCATTTATGATTCTTATGGAAAGTTATCTTTTGATGGAGATTTTTGTTGTGATGATTGATCCAAACACCAACTACATCTTTGTCCCTAATTTGTTTAACCGTTGAAACACGGCTTGTATTCTTAGCAGCTAAAGAGTCATCACTAGGTCCAAAGCGGAAACTAATAAACATTAAAATTTCAACAAAGATAATTGTTGATAAAACTCCTTTAAACTCTTTGTTCATGTCACGCTCCTTTTCTTAACTCGCTCTTGATTACAAATACTAGTATAATAGCTTTAAAGAATATTTGAAGAATCCAATGATTTAATCAGTATAAACCAACAGTTAATACTATAAAGGAGGATGAATCATGGATATAACACAGTTGCAAACCTTTGTCCGCGTTAGTCAATACGGTAGCTTCACTAAAGCTGGCGAACAGAGTTTCATTTCGGGAACGGCGGTTATGAAACAAATCAATAGATTAGAAAGTGAATTAAACCTTAAACTTTTTGTTAGAACAGCTACCGGGACTAAATTAACGGCTGAAGGTGAAAAGTTTCTTCCCTATGTAAATCAAATTTTAAGTTTATTAGATACTGCAATCGAAGAGACTAGAAAAGCTGGTCTTTCAGGAAAAAATATTATTAATATTGGAACTTCTATTTTGCATCCGGCCGATCCGTTTATGGAAATCTGGAAAAAAATAACTACACAAATGCCGGATTATCAGATGCGTATTGTGCAGTTACAAGAAGATTTACGTTCAAAAAATCGTGAATATGCAATGTTAGGAAAAAGTTGTGACATAATAGTAGGAACTTTTGATAATACGACTTTAAAACAATCATTTGATGCAATTACTTTAGGTCAGTACGATTTTGGCGTTGCTGTTAGAAGTGACAATCCCTTGGCTAAACTTAGTCAAATTGGCTTTGAAGATTTAGATAACCAAGAATTATTGAGCGTTCCAATGGGAATCAGTCAGAAAAACGATCAATTAAGAACAATCATTCATGATAAATACCCCACTATTAAAATAGTAGAAACTACTGGACGTTATGATATGAATACTTTTAATCAAGCGGTTGAAGAGAACATCCCTTTGATTACTTTGACCCCTTGGAAGAGGATTCATCCTAATTTGGTTTCTATACCATTGAAGACTGATATTCATGTATCCTATGGAATTTTGACGACTAAATTTCCTGGTAGTAAGGTTGATAATTTCTTACTAGAGCTATCAAAGGTACTCAAATTATAATATTTCGAGATACAAAAAGGGCTTTTCCAATGTTAGGAAAGGTCCTTTGTTTTGTCACAAATCTTTTAATCGCTCCATTAAGTTAGAATGCTTGTTATATAATTTTTTAGCTATTTCAAGAATTTCTGGACGTATTTTTTCACTGTCAGTATTTAATGTATTTCTACCTTCTTTTGAAATTCGCATCATCCCCTCATATGAATATTCTATTGATTATTCCTTTTTTCTATTATATTAAAGATTTCTCTTTGAGTTAATGTTAAATCTACTGGATAAGAATTAGTTTTAGCAATCCGTTCATACAAAAGTGTTATCGCATCTGTTGTCGTTATACCAAGATTCTTGAGGACTTTTTCGACATTTTTTTGTAGTTTCTTATCAACTTCAAATTGAATAGTAACCTCATCTTCTTTAATCATGACTAGTGTTTTCCTCTTTTATGTTAATTTCAAATACATAATACCAGAATTTACAAAAGATAACAGCTAACCATTCCCAAGTACTTTCTGATCTTCACTAACCAATAGATCAATAAATTTTTGAATGAGGTCTGAAATTTTACGCTGTTTACTCCAAATCACTTGTTGTTCAATTAAATTTGCATCTTTCAAAGGCAAAAATTTCAAATCATCAGTATCACCAACAAAAGCCCCTCTTGCACATAATGGGTAAGCCGTCTGATTCTGTGCTAAATACAAAGAGTTAGAAACAAGATTTTGTTTACCAATAATATCCAATTCTGATAACGGGATTTCCAATAAAGTAGTCATTTCAGCTTGAATTAGATTGTTGCGTGTTATAAAGATAGGAATATTTCTTAATTCAGCTTTTGAAATATTATCTTTTTTTAAGAATGCTGATTTTGAAACTACTACTCCCCAATAATCTTTCAACTGCAAGTCTTTTACAAAATATTTAGCAGTTTCACTAGGCTTTAAAACAATTCCTACATCCAGTAAGCCTTGATCCAAACGTTCTTGAATATCAGTGCTATCTAAATCATATAATTCTATTTTTACACCCGGGAACTGTTTATGATACCGCTTAATAGTTTGTGCTAGTAATTTTGCAGCATTAGATTCAATACAGCCTATCGCAATAGTCCCTACAATTTTATTATTAGTTTCTTGAACACGTGTTTTAGCTTGATTTAACATCGATAAAATTTGTTTAGCGTCAGTTTGCAATTGTACGCCGGCATTAGTCAAAACCATCTGACGCTGTTTTCTAATAAATAATTCTGTTCCTAATTCCTCTTCAAGCGTCTTTAATTGTCGACTCAAAGTTGGTTGCGTGACGTGTAATTCTCGTGACGCTTGGGAAATTGTTCCTGTTTGAGCAATAGTTAAAAAATATTTTAATAATCGAGTTTCCATAATTTCTCCTATTCAATAAATGGATGGATAAAGTTTTAATATAGGTATTTTACATATTTAAAATACTCTTTTAAGATAGAGTCAGTCAATAAATGAGGAGTGATAAAATGCAAAATGTAACTTTAAACAATGGATTGTCCATGCCCCAATTAGGATTAGGGACAATGAACGTTAAGAATTTGCCTGAAGTACTACCACAAGCAATTGATGCGGGTTACCGACTGATCGATACCGCTGCTAATTACGATAATGAAGCAGAAGTTGGTCAAGGAATCAGAAATAGTAAGATCGACCGACAAGATTTATTCATAACTTCAAAATTAAAAATACAATCACAGGGTTATGATGGAACAATCAAAGCTTTTAAAGAATCTTTGGAAAAATTAGGTTTAGACTATCTAGACCTTTACTTGATTCACCAACCTTATGGGGATGTTTCAGGCGAATGGCGAGCAATGGAAGATCTTTATAACGATGGCAAAATTAAAGCTATTGGTGTCTCAAATTTTGCACCATTTCAATTAGTAGATTTGACCATGCACAGTAATATCAAACCGATGGTCAACCAAATTGAAATGCATCCCTTCTTCCAAGAAGTTTCAGAAACCAACTATGCACTTCAAAATGATATTCAACCACAAGCTTGGGCTCCATTTGGTGAAGCAATCCAAATCTTAAACAAATTACCAATATTACAATCAATAGCTGAAAAGCATCAAAAATCAGTTTCCCAAATTATTCTTCGTTGGTTGATGCAGAGAAACGTCGTCGCAATCCCACGTTCTGGTAACGTTAAACATTTACAAGAAAATATTGATATTTTTGATTTCAATTTAACAAATCAAGAAATGGATAATATCAAACAACTCGACACTAAAGAATCGACTTTTATCGATCATTTGACTGCTAAGGGTGCTGAATTTCTTTCAAAGGTCAATTAATATGAAGATATATGATATGAACTCGAAAGAATATCTTGATGATGTTAAGGAAAGTACTCGCAGCAAGTCTCTTTGCTTTAAGATTAATAATCTAGATCCTAGCGATACTAAAATTAGAGATTATTTAAATCAACTATTCGAAAATAGATTACCCGAAAATAGTACTATTTGGTCACCGACTCAAATTGATCGTGCTAATAAAATTAAGATTGGCAAAAATGTTTTTATTAATCATAGTTTTATCACGGTGGCATTAGGTGGTATTACAATCGAAGACAACGTTCAGATTGCTCCAGGCGTGACAATGCTTACAGCTAATCACGATATTGAACATATGAATATCTTAAAAACAGCTCCAATTCATATTAAAGAAGGTGCTTGGGTTGGCGCTCGGGCAGTTCTTTTACCAGGTGTAACAATTGGTGAACACGCCATCGTTGGCGCTGGTGCCATAGTGACGAAGGATGTTGAACCATATACTGTCGTTGGTGGTAATCCAGCTAAATTGATTAAAAATCTTAAATAAAAAAGCCAAGTCTTGAAATGGACTTGACTTTTTTTGCTTGAATAGGATTAGTCATTCTTCGCATTGCATGATTTTCCACCTGTACTCTTATATCTTTTGAGATATGTATATAAGTACGTCAAACAACAAACGCTTTTACCATAATTTCTTTTTGAGTTACAATTTTTATATCAATAATTAATGAAAGGAAATTAGCCTTGGCATTCAAAACACCATTAGCTGACCAAATGCGTCCTACTAAATTGGAACAAATGGTCGGCCAACAAGATCTCTTAAAAACCGGTCAACCACTTCGCCAAATAATCGATAAAACTGTCAACATCCCTTTGATCCTCTGGGGACCTCCCGGGACAGGGAAAACTAGTTTGGCAAGAATTATCGCCAAAAAATACAAATATCCCTTCGTTTCATTCAACGCCTCAACTGACAATAAAGCCCAACTAACGCAATCAATCGACACCTACCCTTATCAGTCTTTTGTTCTATTGATTGATGAAATTCATCGCATGAACAAAACACTGCAAGATTTTCTATTGCCATATTTAGAAAATGGTCACATCATGTTGATTGGCTCAACGACTGAGAACCCAATCATGTCAATCGTTCCCGCGATTCGTTCAAGATGTCAGATTTTTGAATTTAAACCGCTAGATACTGAAGATATTACCAAAACTTTGAAGCGAGCTACTGATGACATTTTCAAATTAAAAGCAAATCAAATTGAAACTGATTCTTTAAAATTGATTGCTATTTCTTCTGGTGGAGATTTAAGAATTGCCTTGAACATCTTAGAAACGATTCACGCCATCAATCCCGACAAAATAACTGTTAAAGATGTCAAACGTTTTGCCAAACAGCAACATTTTAGCTATGACAAAAAAGCTACTAAACATTATGATTATTTGTCAGCGTATTCTGATTCGATGGCCGGTTCCGAGACTGACGCTGCTTTGTACTATTTGACTGTCCTTCTCAAAAACAGTGACTTACCTTCTGTCGTTAGAAGATTACGGGAAATTCCTTATACTTACATCGGTTTAGCTAACCCACAACAAGCTACCCAAATAGTGATTGCAGCCAACCAAGCTGAAAAAATTGGCATGCCGAAGGCTAAGTACCCTCTGATGTTTGCGACGATGTTGATGTGTCTGTCACCAAAATCCGGTTCTTTTGATGAAACTTGGGAATTGTTAGACAAAGACACTGAACACCCTAATTTACATCCAATGCCAAAAGGTTTGCGGGATGCTCACTACAAGCATTCAGAAGAGATCACTGGTGGAGGTCTGTTCAAAAGTCCTTTTGCTCAACCATTTCAAATTGCTTCTCAAAACTACATGCCAGAAGGTTTTACTGGTAAGCGTTATTATTATCCTAAAAATAATGAGAGTGAAAAAAAGTTTGGCGAGCAATACTTAAAACTGCATAAATTCATTTACCATGAAGATTATAAAAAATAAAACAACTCGCAAATATTTGTACGCTAAGCGTAGTAAATTATTGCGAGTTGCTTTTTAATCTTTAACGTATAATAAATGAACCCCACCATCGCCTAATGGTTTAGTGGTTTTAATCGTAAACTTGTCATCTACAAATATTCCTAAAGTGTCAAAAGCTGATTTTATATTTTGATCACCACTAACATATGGTGATACGACCAATGATATTTCATCAACTAAATGGGCTTTTAAGAAGGCTCCATTGATTATTGCGCCACCGGCTAAAGAGATAGCTGTAATACCAAAGTGTTTCTTCAATTTTGTTAGAGCTTGATTTAGGTCTAAATTTTCAGTACCACAAATAATATATGGTATTTCCATTGATTGTAAGAAAGCCAAATAAGATTTTGAAGCTTGTTCAGTAAGAACCTCAATTGCTAGTACAAAGCAGTCACTCTTATATGCTAACGTTTGATCATTTGCTGAATCAAAATAATATTCAATATTTAGTCTTTCGTCCGTTATCTCCACAAATAGTCGAACCAATCACTGTAGTTTGGAAAAAAAATACTGTTCTATCTAAAGTTTCACAACTATTTATCAAACGTTTAAAAGCTTCATTACAAAAATAGGCAAAAAAAAATACCTTCATGATTTTTTTCATGAAGGCATCTTTTTATTCTAATTATTCCCAATCATAGTTTGTTGGGTCATTTAGTCCACGTCCGGTTGCCTTGTCGAGCATAATTCTTTGTTCGAAGTGAGCAACATTACGTTTTGTAGCTTTGACCATATCAGGGTTAACTGATACATAGTCAATACCACAACGGATCAAGAAGTCTGTGAAGTCTGGATATTCTGATGGAGCTTGTCCACAGATTGAAACGGTTTTACCATCTTTATGAGCTGTCTTGATCAAGTGATTGATAGCACGTTTAACAGCTAAGTTACGTTCATCGAATAGATGAGCAACAGTATCGTTGTTTCTATCACAACCAAGAATCAACATAGCTAAGTCGTTTGATCCGATTGAGTAACCATCAACGTATTGATTGAATTGATCAGCCAAGATGATATTTGTTGGAATTTCTGCCATCATGTAAATCTTGAAGTCAGCTCCACGAACCAAACCTTCATTTCTAATGATGTCAGTAACCTTCTTAGCTTCGTCGACTGTTCTAACAAATGGAATCATAATGTTCAAGTTCTTGAGTCCAAGTTCGTTACGAACTTTCTTGACAGCACCTAATTCTAGTTTGAAGGCTTCAATGTATTTAGGATCATAGTAACGTGATGCACCACGCCAGCCTAATAAATCAGCTGGTTCATGTGGTTCGTACTTCTCTCCACCTTTAAGGTTACGATATTCACTTGACTTGAAGTCTGATAGACGTAATACAACTGGTCTTGGTGCCATTGCACGAGCAACTTTAGCAATACCATCTGCCAACATGTTGACAACTTTTTCTGGATGGCCTTGTTCGATCAAGTATAGTGGATGTTCGTGAATGAAGGTTGTCCATAGGAACTCTTCTCTCATTAGTCCAATACCATCAGCAGGTAATGTTGAATACTTTTCAGCAAGATCAGGATCACCCAAGTTCATCATGACACGTGTTGCTGTTGGAGCAAATGTTTCAGCGGCTACAACGTTTGCTTGAGCTTTTTCATCGTTCTTCTTCAAAATACTGTCAACTTTACCTCTGTATACAGTACCGTTTGTGGCATCAACAGTGACAACGTCGCCAGTCTTCAATTCGTCAGTAGCTGCAGCACCTCTACTCTTAGTACCAACGATACATGGAATCTGCATTTCTCTAGAAACGATAGCAGCGTGGCAAGTCATACCACCATTGTTAGTAACAATAGCAGCGGCTTTCTTCATAGCAGGAACCCAATCAGGAGAAGTCATTAATGTTACAAGAACTTCACCTGTCTTGAATTGGTCAATGTCATCAGGACTATCAATAACGTGAACAACGCTACTTGTTAGACCTGGGCTGGCTGGTAATCCACGAACAGCAACTTCAGCATCTGCTTCTTCAACCACATTCTCATCCCCTGCATTCTTCTTTTCGTTCTTCTTTTGTGACCATACAGTTTCTGGACGAGCTTGAACGATCCAAAGTTTATTTGTATTCTTGTCCAAAGCAAATTCCATATCCATATAGCAACCATAGTGACGTTCAATTTCCTTAGCATATCCAGCTAATTCAATAACTTGATCATCAGTAAGAACTTGTTTGTCTTGTAATTCTTCAGGAACAGGTTTTTCTACAGTTCCTCCATCTTCAACTCTTTCCAATTTAATGGTTTGTTTAACAATAGTCTTGTCCTGAATCTTCATTGATTGTTTGTCAACAACAAAATGATTTGGTGTAACTTTACCTAGCACGATATATTCACCTAAACCATAAATTGAATCAATAACAATCTTTGTAGGATCTCCATTAGCAACATTAACTGAGAACATAATACCTGAAGCCTTAGAGAAGACCATCATTTGAACTGCGGCTGATAGAGCAACTTTTTCATGTGGGAAGTGTTGCTTGTGTCTGTAGTAAGTAGCTCTATCGGTAAATAGTGAAGAATAACATTGTTGTACACGGTTTACAACATCTGCAGCCCCACTGATATTTAGATATGATTCTTGTTGTCCAGCAAATGATGCATTTGGCAAATCTTCAGCTGTAGCTGATGATCTGATAGCAACGAATGGATCTTTTTGACCCATCTTTTCAGCTAAGTCAGCATAACCTTTTTCAATGTCTTGTGCCAAATCCTCAGGCATCTTTGCGTCAACAATCAAATTTCTAATCTTTTCGCAAGTTGCATGTAATTCATCTGAGTTTTCGTAGTCCTTGATACCCTCAAGCAATGCATTAACCTTGTCGTTCAATCCTGTCTGGTCCATAAAGTACTGATATGCACGTGCGGTTGTTGCAAAGCCATAAGGCACCGGTACATTCATCGAAGATGTCATTTCACCAAGTGATGAAGATTTACCTCCTACTAGATTGACATCCTTGCGGTGTAATTCATCAAACCATAGAACATTAGCAGTATCACGACTACTCATAAATATTACCTCCCTTTAAATTTTGCCTTGAATCTCTTCAAAACTATGATGTAACCGTTTTCAAATTACAATTTTATTATAGTTCACTTTGTAACAAAATGTTACCCTATTTTCTGTTTTTCTTATACTTTTTTATGATTATTTTTGACCGTTTGAATTGGTCTAATTATATTGCAATCCCTATATTTCAGTAATAACCGATGATTACAAATGATTGGTATTGATTGAGACAGAAAATATATTTTGTTTCTTGCAAATTAATTGTTTCACAATATGGAACTTTTTTTGATCATTTCTATCAAATTTTTCTTCACGAAATTGTCGTATTAGTTGTATTATCTGATTATTTTAAGGTCACATTTCATTCGTCGGTTTGTAATCATCAAATAGTAAAGAATTCTTGGTTCAAAGAAAATGAAAACCACCTAACGATGATTCAATCAAATGCATGCCCGTATTATTGTAGAAAATGCTTCTATTTCACTTATGTCTGAGAGACGCATTCTATGAATTGTTTGTGTATAGTTGATGGTTTAAAGAATGAACTCGACCGTAGAATTGATATTTAAAAAAATAACGTTTTTAACACAAAAATAGGGGCTATTTGTAATAAATAGCCCCTGCAAAACATTGACGTAACAAGCCAAAAAAATTACAATTAATATCAAAGGGCTATTTATCTAATATACTAAATAATAACCCCTACAATAAAGAAGCCTATTAAACCAGTATTTTAAGTAATTAATCTATAAAATCATTATCAATAGTTCTGAAGGGAGAAAAAATGAAACAATTAGTTTTACCAATCAAAGACAGTAACATTTTAAGTGAAGTTCAAGATACCTTGTTACGAAATTTTAAATACGGACGGAGAAATTATACGATCTTTCAAACTGGCAAGGCTACCCTACTTCGAGTCTCAGATGTTTTGGCTTTGAAATATAACGACGTTTTTGATAACTATGACGAATTGAAGAAGACAGCTTTTATTCATGACAAAAAGACTGGAAAGCCTAATACTTTATATTTGAAACCGATTACTCGGGATCTATTGATTTATCAAAAATGGTTATTAGAGAATAAAGTGAATTCTGAGTGGTTATTTCCATCAATGCAACGACCAGAACGACATATTACAGAAAAGCAGTTTTATAAAGTGATGGCTAAGACCGGTGATTTGTTGAATATTAATTATCTCGGAACGCATACGATGAGAAAAACTGGAGCTTACCGTGTTTATGTTCAATCAAACTACAATATTGGCTTGGTGATGCGTTTATTGAATCATAGTAGTCAGCAGATGACCTTAGCGTACTTAGGACTTGACCAAGAATCACGTGAACAAATATTAGATCAAATTGATTTTGGATAAAAAAAGCGGATTCAATATTGTAGTATTTACAATATTGAATCCGCTTCTTAATGTTTACGAATTTATTTTTAAGGTTACATAACATAAATTAAAATAAGTTGTTCAAAATCATTCCCATTCTTTGATTCTAAATTATTACAACGTGCTTTCCATTGTACTTATTAGATTCTAAGTCGTGTTGTGCTTGACCTACACTTTCCAAGCCTTTATATACGTGGGCAATTGGTATTTCAATTTTGCCAGCCTTCACATCGTCCAAAATTTGTTGCAACATATTTGCTGGTAAATCACTTGATTCACCGGCATAACTAGTCAAAAAGACGCCGGTTGGAATCATAAATGGAGTGAAATTGTCCAAGGTCCATTTACCATCAAGTTCTCCAGTAAAGCAAACTTTGCCACCTTTACGTGTCAAAGCCATATCTTTAAAAAGTACGGTGAAACCAACTAATTCCAAAGTTGCATCAACTCCATTTGGAGCGATTTTTTTAATTTCCGATTCAAGCTTTTCGTCGTCAATTAAGGGATAATCAGCACCATACTGCTTCAAATCTGCGAGACTTTTTTCTCTGCGACTCGTGGCAATAACTTTAGCTCCAATGAGTTTACCTAATACAATTGCCATCAAACCAACTGTTGAAGTCCCACCATGAACGAATAAAATATCATCTTTTTTCAAGTTTAAACCTTCATTTAATGAACCATATGCAGTTTGCAACATTTCAGGAAGAGCACCAATCTTATCCCACGAAAGGTCACTTTCAAATGGAATTACGTTCTCTTCTTTGACCATGACATATTCGGCGTATCCACCATCAATTGCACGGCCCATACCACCCATCATTGTAACCACTTGTTGACCTGGTTGATATTTGCTACCTGTATTTACTTCATCAACAATTCCAGTTGCTTCAATTCCTAAAATTCTTGGAAAAGTGAAGTCACCATCTGATTTACCTTTGCGACTAATTACTTCAGATTCATTAATACCAAATGCTTTTACTTTAATTATGATAAAACCAGGTTTAAGTGTTGGCTTTTCAACTTCTACCGGTTGCATTTCACTTGTTTCACATGGTTGCGTTAACCTAATAGCCTTCATATTTAGATCTCCTCTATATTTTTAAATTAAATTAAATTTTTGAAAATGTTCTTTTAAGTAATCAAGAGTTAAACTTTTCGACTTTTTAACAAGTTCCATAGGTTCGCCGGCCGCCATTAATTTACCACCATTAGCTCCGCCTTTTGGACCAAGGTCAATTAGATAATCAGCATTAGTCATTAAATCAAGATCGTGGGTAATAATGATGATTGTTGCACCTTGAGTTTTTAATTTATTCATTACCCCAATCAAAGTTTGAACATCAATTGGATGCAGTCCAACCGATGGTTCATCGAAGACAAACATCGTCTTATTTTGTTTACCCGTCAGATGATTGACCAATTTTAGTCGTTGAGCTTCCCCACCGGATAATTCTGGAGTACTTTCTCCTAAGTGCAAGTAATTAAGTCCAATTTCATCTAACAACTTTAATTGTTTTTCTATTTTGGGTACTGACTTGAAAACCTTTAAGGCATCTTTTACTGATAAATTCAATAGATCAACAATTGAATAACCATGCCAACGAATTTGTTGAATTTCGTCTTTAAAACGATTGCCGTGACAATAAGGGCAAACTTCAACCATATCAGGTAAGTATTGAATATCTAACGAAATTTTGCCAATTCCGCCACAGTGTTCACATGCGCCTTGTTTACTATTATATGAAAAATATGAAATTGTATACTTTTTAGCTTTAGATTCAGGTAAATCAGCAAACATTCTCCTTAAATTATCCATAATTGTTGTGTAAGTAGCTAAGCTTGAGCGAGTATTCTTTCCGACAGGTTTAGCATCGATACTAACGACGTGATTTAATTTAGTATCTAATTTGACTATTTGTTTTGGCAAATGTTGCTTTTTTTCTTTGGCTTCAATAGCAGGAACTAAACTATCTAAAATCAAACTAGTTTTACCTGCACCTGAAAATCCTGTCACAGCAGTAATTTTATTTCCTGGAATCGAAGTGGATATATTGTGAAGATTGAAGTAATTATCAACTTTAAAAGCAGTGGTTAGTTTCTCAGAGTCTTTGATAGAAGTGACTTTTTCATGCATGATGTTAGTTTGACCGGAAATAAATGGGCCAATCAGTGAATTTTTATTATGAGTTAATTCCTCTGGTGTACCTTGCGCGATGATTTTGCCACCAGCGTCACCAGATCCAGGACCGATTTCAATCACCCAATCGGCGGCACTGATAATGTCAACTTCATGATCAACCACTACTAATGAATTTCCTTGAGCAATCAATTTTCGAAAAATATTGATCAAACCTTTGACATTGTCAGGATGTAGTCCAATCGAGGGTTCATCTAAGACATAGAGTACGCCAGTTGTTTCAGTTCGTAATGTCTTTGCTAACTGAATTCGTTGTAATTCACCAGTTGATAATGTGTTTCCGTTTCTAGACAAAGTTAAATAATCTAAACCTAAATCTAACAATGGCTGTAAAGTTTCTCGAAGATTTTTAAATAAGACTCGTGCCATAGCTTGCATTTCGTCAGGAAGTTCAACTTTGGTTTGCTTTTCCCAATCTTCCAATTTACCCAGTGTTAAATCAGAAACTTCGGCGATATTTTTTTGACCGACAATTTGCGTTAACAATTCTGGATTCAAACGAGTCCCATGGCAGACTGGACAAACTGAAAAATGAAAGAATTCATTTATTTTATTGATGGAACGTTCGCTCTTAACAGTTTTTAGTGAATCATAAACAGCTTCGTAAGCATTCTCATAAAGTGTTTTGTCAGTATGGAAAACTCGTCCAGTTGAAGTTCGAAAATCAACCGAATATTGTTTTTTCTCGCCGTGCAATACGATATCTTTTTCCTTATCAGTTAAATCTTTATATGGAACATCAATCCGAACTCCTAGTGTAGCTGCAACTGTTGGCATGAAATTTCTACCTGGCAAATGCCAAGAAGCCACTGCTCCTTGATCAAGAGTCAACGTTTCATCACCGATTAATTTACTTTCATCCAAACTACGAATTTTACCAGTACCGTGACATTTGACACAGGCACCACCGGAATTAAAAGCAAAATCTTCGGCAGATTTTGCCATAAATTCCACACCACAGACCGGACAAGTTATGACGCCCATGCGGTCCCCGGGTAAATCCATTGCTTGAGCAATCTTTAAACTGGGTTCAATTCGGTGACCATTTGGACAAACGGTGGAACCTAAACGTGAGAAAATCAATCTCACCACATTAAAAATTTCACTCATCGAACCGACAGTGGATCTTTCTGATGGAACTCCAGGACGCTGACGTAAAGCAATCGCTGATGGAATATGTCTAACTTCTTGAACATCTGAACGTTTGCTTTGACTAATACGTCTTCTAGTATAGGTAGATAGGGCTTCTAAATATCGACGCGATCCTTCAGCATAAAGAATTCCCATGGCTAAAGAACTTTTCCCAGACCCTGATGGACCTGAAATTGCGACAAATTTATTTAAAGGTATGTCGACATTGATATTTTTAAGATTATTGACTTTGCCCCCACGGACTTCAATTTTATTATTCATGTAATTCCTTTCATTAATAATATAACTTAATTATTTCATTGGTATTTGATTATTGCTTAACTGTATAATTAGTGTAAACTATACAGTTGCGTTACAGTCAAGATGATTTTTATTAAGAGGAGCAGCTAGATGTTAAAGATTAGTGAAATGGCTAATTTAGCCAATACGACCAGACGAACATTAATTTTTTACGATGAACAAGACATTTTTACGCCTAATCATCGCAGTGACAATGGTTATCGTTACTATGATTATGATCAACTTTATGATTTATTATTCATTTTAGGATTACGGAATTTAGATGTTCCCTTGAATGATATAAAGAAAATTCAAAATTCAGCCACTACTTCCGAGACTCTATTGGTTAATACACAGAAAAAAATCAATAAGAAAATTTCCGAATTATTAAGAATCCAAAAAGTTCTTAATCAAAAGGTGAAAAGACATGACTTTGTTGACGAACAACATCTTTATGAGCCGGCGATTAAAAAATTGTCAAAGCATATCTTCTGGAATTCAACTAAATCTGTTGGTTGCACCCCTGATGAGGTTGCCCAATTATTTTCTAATTTTTATAAACAATTAGATAATTTAGCAATTATGGAAAATAGTCAATCTGGATTCTTCACTGACTTAACTGTTGATAATCCTAATGAATATCCAAATGCTTCTTTTCAAGTCATCAAGGAAGTCACTGGTAAACAACAAGTCAATTTACCAATTATTACTAAGCCAGCTGGATACTACGCTTGTATTTTAGTTAGAAATAATCAAGAAGGAATCAATTTTGGTTTAACCTCTTTGAAAAAGTTCTGTCTTAATAATGATTTGAAGGTTGATGATAATCTATGGCAAATCAATACCAACAACGAATTCGTTGAAACTGGTGCTTCCAAATATGGATGGCTTGAATATGGCATTCGTAATTAAAAAATTAAGTAAAAAAAACTAGAGAATCTTTAAAAAATTCTCTAGTTTTTGTATGTTAATTTCTAACTAATTGATTTTGTTGAATCCAGGCATTAGTACCGATGCGATACATCTTGATCTTTGTAGATGGATTTACCGCACGTCGATCCACGATCCAAGCTGATTTAGCTGGAACTGTTTTACCTGTATAATAACCATTATCATCGTAAATTTTGGCATTCGTTGTTGCTGTAACAGTTGTACCAGCTAGGAAACTAGCCCAAGGTAAGGCATCTTTTGCAGCAACAAATCCATTAGTAGATACATGATAATAGAAATTGCCATCAATGATTGCAATTATATCTGATGCCCATGAAGTATTTGGTGCCAATGCTAAATCGACACGTTTATTACCGTTACGGTCATAAATAACAGTTTTTTGGTCTTTAGTTGTAACACCGCCACGAACATCAGCAACTTGATAATTATCACGAGCTATATAGTCAGCATTTTTACGATTACTATCAGCTAAATCATATTTAGATACATTAGCGTAATCATTTTCATTAGTTAAGTAGTAAGCGTAAATATCACTGGCATTATATTTACTATGTGATTCTTGATTGTTACCCATTTCTTGTGAGAAATAAATCATACCATCTGAACCAACACTTACACCGATACCAACATAATTAATATATGGATTTAGCATATTTTTACGGTGACCGTAATTAGGTTCTGGATCATAAGTTTCACTGTAAAATTCATGGGTAATCTTTTCAGCAATAATAGTTGGATCAGTTGTACCGATCATTGAATATGGCATTTGAGCAATATTTTCTTCCGCATCCAAATAATAAGGGTACATATTTGCTGAATTCCAACCGGCATGATTATCGACCCCAGTTTGAGTAAAACTGTCAGTTCTTGATTGAGCATAGTTGTTCAATTCAGTTACTTGACTCAAAGCACTTAAACCATTTTGAGCACGCAAACGATTCAATTCATTCAACATTGCAGTTTTGACAGCCATGATGTCAATATTGTTATAAGCAGCTTGTGTTTTTGCAGTAGTCGAACTAGCAGAATTATTAGAATTGCTTGCCTGACTATTAGAATTACTACTTGAATCTGATGATGGCTTAACAACTTGGTTGTTCGTATCATTAGTATTTGTGGCAGTTGATACAGTCGTATCATTCTTTACATTAGTTGTATTGGTAGAATCATTCGCATTTGCTTCATCTGCATAAACGACGTTTCCCCCTAAACTAGTTGCTAGAAGTGCACTTGCGGCTAATAAAATAGCTGCTCTCTTAGTTTTAGAAAACATGATACTCCCCTTTTCCTTGTGAAGATAATGGTTACACTTATTTTAACTCATAATGTGTATTAATAAAGCTTTGATTATAATTAATATTTTATAATATTCCAGTAAAATAAAAAACCTTTCGGCTTTTAATTAAGATTTGTCAAAATCCCTGATCCAGGCGACTGCCAATGCGTCTTTACCCAAATGAGCTCCAATAACTGGTCCAAAATATGATCGATCAAGTGTAACATCAGGATATTTTTCCTTCAATTCACTAGCCCATTGATCACCATCAGTTTTATCGTCAGCGTCGATTACTAACAAACGTAATGGATAATCGGCACTTGCCATAGCTTTAGCTAATTTTTCTTCGGCTTTTAGCTTGGCTTTCTTCATTGAACGAACTTTGTCATAAGCAACAATTTTGTGACTCTTATCATCGAACTCTAATAGTGGTTTAATATTTAACATCGTCCCAATTACAGCTGAAGTATTTGATAATCTTCCACCTTTGACTAAGTTTTTCAAGTCGTTAACTACAAAGGATTCACCAATTGAGTTTCTTAAACTATCTAAACGTGTAATAATTTCGTCCAGTGATTTATCTTCTAGAGCCATTTTAGCTGCGACTTGTGCTAAATAGCCCATTAAGCGTACAGTAATATGTGAATCGTAAACAACAACATTGATGTTATCAATTGTTTGTGCAGCGCTCTTGAGATTGTTAACAAATCCAGAAATGGTACTTGCCAAATGAATCGAAATTACGGTATCATAGCCTTCTTTAGCCAATTTATCGTAAATATTCATCATTTCACCAATCGAAGGTTGGGCCGTAGATGGCAGTTCGGGTGACTCTTGAAGAAGTTTATAGAACTCTGAAGTAGAAATATCTATATCTTCTCGATAAGTTTTCGTATTAAACACTACTTCTATCGGTACAACTGTTATATTATATTTATCGACTATTTCTTGTGGCAAATAAGATGTACTATCTGTTACAATGGCTATTTTCATAAATTTATCAATTCCTTGTTTGGTTACGTATAATGATTGTATAACCATTAGATTATATCATACTCAATCAAATTTATATTTGTTACAGTTTAAAAGTTTCAGAAATTCTCGGATATTATCAGAAAGGAAGTCAAATATGTCTTTTGACGGAATGTTTACCCATGCGATGGTAAACGAATTGAACCAAAATTTACGTGGTGGACGTATTGCCAAAATCCAACAACCGTTCGCTAACGAATTGATTTTAACGATTAGAAGTAATCGCAAGAATCAGCAACTACTCTTATCCGCTCATCCTTCATATGCTCGTGTACAAATTACACAACAACCATTTGCAAATCCTGCTAAACCATCAACATTTGTGATGTCTTTGAGAAAATACATCACTAGTGCAATAGTACAAGATTTTCGACAATTGAACAATGACCGAATCGTCATGATTGATCTCAGTGCTAAAAATGAATTAGGAGATATTCACGATTACACAGTTATCATTGAGATCATGAGTCGCCATAGCAATATCTTTTTGATCAATAAGGAAAACAATAAAATTATTGACTTGATCAAACGAGTTTCCCCAGAAAATAATAGCTATCGTGGACTCTTGCCGGGTGACGACTACAAATTGCCACCTGCACAAAATAAATTGAATCCCTTCACGGAACACTTAACTGAAGCACTCTCAGCTAGTGAATTACGTCAAAAATATGAAGGAATCGGTTTGGATACCTCTAGCGAATTAGCAGCGGCATTAGCTGATGGAAAAAGTTTGAGTGACTTTACTGATCTCTATAGTAATCACCCAATGCCAAATACCGCAAATTCAAATGATAAGAAAAAATTAGGTTTCTTCCCAATAGAATTTAACTATACAACGACTAAGGTCAAAGATTTCGCTAATTTAAGTGAATTACTCGATAATTATTACTTAGATAAGGCACGAGTAGACCGGATCGAAAATCAAACCAAGAGTATCACCCATCGACTCGATATTATTTTGAAAAAAGATAAGTCTAAAATCAAGAAGTTGAACAAGCAACTCAAACAGACCGATGTAATGAACAAGTACAATTTATATGGTGAATTGTTGACGACTTATATGTCTAAAGTTCAACGTGGTAGCTCTTCCATTACTTTGACAAATTATTATAATAATGAAGATGTCAAAATTAAGCTGAATCCAGAATACTCCCCTTCTGATAATGCTCAACATTATTATAAGAAGTATCGTAAGTTACAAAATTCTATTCCTCACATTAAGGAACAATTAGAGATTACCACTAATGAAGTCAATTACTTGGAGTCAGTTTTAGCCTCGTTAGAATACGTTGATATAGAAGATGTTGACGGAATCGTTGATGAATTGATCGATGCCGGTTATATCAAAAAGAAACGCAAGAATGCTCGTAAGAAACGTAAGAAGCATGTTGGTGAAGACTTTAAGACAACTTCCGGACTTGACATTACTGTTGGTAAGAACAACCTCGAAAACGATCAATTGACGATGAAACTTTCTCAAAAGAATCATTATTGGTTCCACGTTAAGGATATTCCTGGTTCCCATGTGATTTTGAAAGACAGTCATCCAGATGAACAATCAATTACTGAAGCTGCACAAATTGCTGCTTACTATTCAAAGGCTAGAGATTCATCGAAAGTTCCAGTTGATTATGTTCAAATAAAAAATATTCGCAAACCAAATGGAGCAAAACCAGGATTTGTTATCTTTGAAGGTCAAAAGACCATCTTAGTCGATCCTAATCGTCAATTAGTGAACGAATTAAAGAGTAAATAAAAAACGCCAATTTTGGCGTTTTTTTATTTGAGATCATCCATAGCTTTTTGCATACCTTCTTTGTCTAATAACTTATAACGTTTGTCGTCAATCGTTAAAAGATAATCTTCATCATAATTGCTGAAGATTTTATCTAAAGGCATATCGTCATCAATTTTATTACCTAGTAACAATTTTACCAAAGTGTCAATGACATGAACGGAACTGGCTAATTCATGGCGAATAATATCATTAGTCATTCCACGATATTTCTTTGAAACGAGCCAGTGATCATTTTGTAAGATCAGTTCAAAATTATAAATGGCAACTTCATGTTCATCTTCTAGTTCCTGTTTGATCAGTTTAGCAAATTCACTGCATGTTTCCACTTGCATGAAATTGTTAACCGAACTGACCTCATAAAGATGGTTGTTGCGTTTAGTGCGATAAATCACTGACGGTACTAAGAAATTATTTCCATCCGTAATCACCATCACTCGAGCAACTGTATCACCTTGTAAACCAATATTTTTCAATTCTTGAGCACTGAACTGGAAAACACGCTTATCGTCAGTGTCAATCATATTTTTGGATAAGTCGATAATATTTAAAATACTGTCACTCGGAATCAGATTCAATGATTTCATTTCCATATGTGGATCATCGATCTCAATCAACTTTCTACGCATAGCTAAGGGAGCGTTCCATGGTTCACGACCGATAATAATTGGTTCAAGTCCATTTTGATTGATTGACTTAGTCAATTGGAACAAGACAAACTGTCGAATCGTCACGTCTGTTTTTGAAGTGATGATCGGCGTACGAACAACGATTTTTTTTCGGTCATTTAATTTCAAATCATTAGTGATACCGCTTGTAACGAAATAATTGTTATTCCCATAATTATTATTAGCGACTGAGATAGCCGATTTACTCTTAACAACACTTTTGGTAACAATATCGGGACTATCAAGCAAAAGTTTACTGTGCCCTACTCCTTTGATACCCATTTCAACCATTCGTTCAACATTTTTACCATCAATTTCGCCTTCACGAATTATCAGATTATTATTGATAATATTTTGTAAGGCAGTTAAATATGGCATATTGATGCCCGTGATTTCAGATAATACTGGTTTCTCAAAATTTCTACGCATGGCTTCAAGGAGAACATCTAGCATCCAATTAGTAGGATGAATAATCTTTTCAAATAATTCATCGTCGTCCAACTTGCGTAATTGCTCGTAACGAGTGAAATTGTTATTTAATTTATCGTTCAAGGCCCCTTTATTGAGGACTTCTTCAAGACTAAAGCCGTTGACGATCACACTGGAATTAGAAGTTTTACTGGGACCAAGGTATTTTTGGCCTGGGGTATTCCATTGTGGAAAGCGGGATGTTATATGGTCGACAAAAGGCTCCGTGGCACCATTGAAAAAGTTACCAGCATCAAGCTGTAATTTATCCAGATGATAACCGACACAAATTTCTGCCGTAGCAGTAGCAATAGGATAACTCGTTGCATATTCCAAGAATTTTGTTTCTTCACTTAAACGAGGAATAAATTCAGTAATAAAAGTTTCATTAGTAACATGATTATAGGCAAAATGAACCGTACAAACACCCACAATATCAAATGCCCGAACTAATTTGATGGAATAGTTTCTTAAACGTTGCAATTTTGAATCATTCAGAGAAATTGCCGGTGAAATTAAATTGGAATCCAAATGATGAATACCAATTGGTTCAATGTCTTCAATCGTGCCAATCAAAGCAGAATTATCAAACCTGTCACGCACAATTGTAAATGAGTATTCACTAAACCCTCGAATCGAACGTTCAATTTCAATCTTAGTATCTTTTAAATCTTCTAAAGCCATAAAATTGTCCAATTCGAACAAATTATTAATATTCGTCCAACCACTAGAATGACGGTTGGAGTAACGTCGTCTAGCAATGATAGGAAAACCGATCGAACGAATAAAACTATAGATTTCTTTTTCATCATCCGAAGAAATGAAATTAATCACGGGTAAATGAGCTTTGTTTAGCTTCTTGATAAACAAATCACGCTTGAAAGTTGCCAGTGATGAAGCGTAATTGGCACCCAAAATCCTTGTGTTACCAATTTTTCCATTCAAACTTGATACAATTCCTAACGCATTTCGATCCCCAACAGTTGGCAAGATAGCATCGGGATGGTATTTTTGAACAAATTTCAAAACATTTTCACCGCTAACTTTTTCAACGACAACTTTGTCAAAAAAGTGTCCAGCGGATAACAATGACGTTGGATCTTCGACAATGATGGAAATTTTATAACCTAATTGATGCAAAATATCAACTGAATCATAAAGTGCTGTCGAAAGGTCAACATTTTTATCACTGATCGTTGGACCGATAATTAAAATATTATGAATATCGTTTAATTCCATTGATTTCTATCTCCTTCCTGTTGTTTGACTGACTCGATCAAATCGATGAATTCGTCAAAAACATAATAGCCATCTGTTGGACCTGGTGCGGCTTCTGGTTCAAAGAGAACGCCCATAATTGGCAAATACTCGTGCCGGATTCCTTCAATCGTTCCATCAGCAACACAGATATTAGTAACGATAAAATCAGATGAACCAATGTATTTTTGATCCAAAGTGTATGAATGGTTGTGATTAACGAAATCAATTTTGCCACTGGCGACTTCTTTTACAGCTAGTGAAGACTCATGATGCGGAGTTGGTAATTTTTCGATTTCACATTTATTTGCTAGTGCAATCAACAAACTACCGAGGCCAATCCCCATGATGGGATAGTTTTTTTGCAGTGCTTGAATTATCGATACAACATTTGGTAAATCTTTCGGATCTCCAGGGCCATTTGAAAAAATAATTCCATCAGGATGGAGGTTTTTGATCTCTTCAATACTAGAATTATAGTTAACAATAACAGAGTTACAGTCACGATAAGATAATTGTCTTAAAATTGAATATTTTAATCCCAAATCAACTATCACGATCTTTAAACCCATATTGGGATTAGGATATGATTGTTTTGTTGAAACCCTTTTAACTAAATCTGGTGGTAAAACCAAAGCTTTGATTTGATCGATGGCGTGTTCGTCATGAGTATCCATAATACTAGCTTTCATTTCACCGTGTTCGGCAATATGAGTTGCTAAGGCTCTAACGTCAACGTTTTTGATTCCAGGAATCTTTAAACTAGTGATCCAATCTTCAAAAGAAACCGAATTGTCGACTGTTGACAAACTAGATGAGCCAATCACAACACCTTTACATTGTGAATTGATTGATTCATAAAAATCGCGATTAATGCCTGAGCTACCAACTGATGGAATCGTAAATACAATAATTTGACCTTCAGAATTAGGGTCAGTAACTGATTGTTCAATTCCGGTTCGATTATTTGATATTACCAATTGTCCGGTAGTAATGATAGAAGATCCAAACCCTTCTCCAGGAAAAACGGTTCCGTCTTCTAAAATTAAATAACGCTTCATAGTTTAGCAACTCCTCAATAATAAATAATTACTCGATTTCAATCTTATCTTCGCCATCGATTTCTTTCATCGAAACCTTAATTTTTTCTTTTTGAGAGGTTGGAATATTTTTACCAACAAAATCTGCTCTAATTGGTAATTCACGATGCCCACGATCAACTAGGACAGCTAGTGAAATTTTCTTAGGACGACCGGCACTCATCAAAGCATCCATCGCTGCACGAATCGTTCTACCAGTATAAAGTACATCATCAGTCAAAATAATATGCTTGTTGTTGATATCAATATCTAAAGGTTCAGTTTTCACTTTAGAAATATCCTTTTCTTCGTGAGTTTTGTCATCACGATAAGGAGTAATATCTAGTTCAGCAACTGGGATAGAAATGTTTTCTAATTGCTTCAAACGTGACTCAATTCGGTGTGCTACAAAGACACCGCGAGTTTTAATTCCAACTAATACTAAATCATCAATTCCTTTGTTTCTTTCAATAATTTCATACGTAATTCTGGTCAAAGCACGTGTCATTGTTTGACCGTCAATAATTTCTTTAGCCATCTTTCTCCCTCTTTCAAAAAAGCACTCACAAAGAATGTGAGTGCTTCATTTTATTTTATAATCGCACACAATCCTATTTGTAGATTATAGCACGACTTAATGTTCTGTACGTAATTGCTTGAGTGTCTCAAGGAAAATTTTTGGTGGTTCAACCGAGAACTCCATCCATTCATGTGTCCTTGGATGCTCAAATCCGAGCGTCTTTGCATGTAAGAATTGTCCATTACCTTCCAAGGTATTTTTGGGACCATACAAAGGATCTCCGGCCACTGGGTGACCGATGTATTGCATGTGAACTCTGATTTGATGAGTCCGACCAGTTTCCAGTTTTAATTTTAATAAGGAATAATTTTCGAATTGTTCTAAGACTTCAAAGTGAGTCACCGCGTGGCGACCATTTTCAATCACTGCCTGTTTCTTACGGTCAACTTTTGATCTGCCAAGTGGGGCATTGATTTTGCCAGTTTTCTCTTTAAAGTTTCCGTGAACGATTGCTAAATATTCCCGCAAATTACTTTTTTCCTTCAATTGTTTCATCAACGATTGCTTAGCTAAATTATTTTTAGCAACCATTAACAAACCTGAAGTATCTTTATCGATTCGGTGGACGATACCCGGTCTGATCACATCATCATCGTTAATTTGACAATGATACAAAATAGCGTTGACTAAGGTTTTATCAGGATGACCCGCTGCAGGATGAACAACCATCCCTTGAGGTTTATTGACAACTAAAACATCTTGATCTTCATAGACCACATCTAATGGGATATTTTCTGCGACTGCTTCAATCGGCTGTTCTTCAGGAATAGTGACTGAAATTTTATCACCGTTGACAATTTTGTAACCAGTCTTAGCAACAGCTTGCCCGTTCACTAAGATATTTTCATCCTTAATCAATTTCTGAATTTGAGAACGAGTTAAATCGTCTATCTCATCATTTAAATATGCATCTAAACGCATTTTCTTTGGTTCATTATATTCTAAATCAAAAGACTTACTTATTATTTTTCTCACCTGCTAATTGGATTATCAATGACACAACTATTAATATTACACCAACGGTAATGTAAGTGTCCGCTAAATTAAAAATTGGGAAATTCATAAAGTCTAAATTAAACATATCAACCACAAAATGTCTAGTAAAACGGTCAATTGCGTTACCGATAGTTCCTGCCAATAGGAAAATCAAGGCGAAACGATATAAGTATTCTTTTTGATCAGCTTTAACGAATAAGTAAACTAAAACAACTACAGCGACAATCGTAACGAGATAGAAGAACATCATCTTCCCTTCTAGCATACTCCAGGCTGCACCTGTATTAGTGATATGTGTAATGGACAAGAGCCCAGGAATGAACTCGTGAACACTCATTGGTGCGATAGAACTTGTGACATAAGCTTTTAAGCTTTGATCTCCAACAACCAAAACAAGGGCTAATAGCCAGTAGATCAACTGCACTAGAACAATCCTCCGATTGTACCTTCATTATCAACGTCCATATTTAAGGCCGCTGGTTTCTTAGGCAAACCGGGCATAGTCATGATATTACCTGTCAAAACTACGACAAATCCGGCCCCAAGTTTTGGAACAACTTCAGAAACGTGCAAGGTGAAATCTTTAGGACTGCCGAGTTTCTTAGGGTCATCACTCAATGAATATTGAGTTTTAGCGATACAAACTGGTAAATCGTCCCAAGCATTATCTTTGAGAGTTTGCAATTGTGATTTAGCTTTCTTACTGTATTCAACGTTATTAGCACCGTAAACTTCAGACGCAATCGTAGCAATTTTACTCTCAGTTGTTTCTTCATCTTCATACAAGCGTGTGTAATTAGCTTCTTTTTCAGTAGCTTTAACGACAGCTTTAGCTAAAGCTTGACCGCCTTTACTACCATTGTGATGAATTTCAGCTAATTCAACATCAACACCGACTTCGTCACAAAGACTAGTCAATAATTTGATTTCATTATCGGTATCTGTTGCAAATTTGTTAATGGCTACGACTACTGGAACGTGGTAATAACGCATATTGTGAATGTGACGTTTCAAATTCTTAAATCCAATATTCAAAGCATTCAAGTCTTCACTTTGAATATCTTTAAGACTTTGACCACCGTTATATTTCAAAGCTCTGATAGTGGCAACGATAACAACAGCATTAGGAGCGTGACTCAATCTTGGTGCTACGATATCCATAAACTTTTCACCACCAAGATCAGCTCCGAATCCGGCTTCTGTTACAGCATAATCACCGAGCTTCATAGCCAATTTTGTAGCTAAAATACTGTTACAACCATGAGCAATATTAGCGAAAGGACCACCGTGAATAATTGCTGGTGTGTTTTCAAGTGTTTGAACCAAATTAGGCTTCAAAGCATCTTTCAAAAGAACTGTGATAGCCCCTTCAACATGTAGATCACGAACAAAAATTGGCTTTTTATCGAAAGTATAAGCAATTAAGATGCTAGAAATTCTTTCCTTTAAGTCATCAATATCTTGAGATAAACAAAGTACCGCCATTAATTCACTAGCAACAGTAATTTCAAAATGTTCCTCGCGTGGCATTGAACTGAAAGGACCACCTAAACCGATGACTGTATTTCTCAAAGAACGATCATTAATATCTAAGGCGCGCTTCCAGACAATTCGACGAGGATCGATGTTTAAAGCATTTCCTTGGTGAATATGGTTATCGATCAAGGCAGCTAAAGTATTCACCGCACAAGTCAAGGCATGCATATCACCAGTAAAGTGTAGGTTGATATCCTCCATTGGTACTACTTGAGCATAACCGCCACCAGTAGCGCCACCTTTCATCCCCATAACTGGACCAAGGGATGGTTCACGAAGAGCTAGGACAGTCTTTTTACCGATGGATTGCAAAGAATCAGCTAAACCAATTGCAACAGTCGATTTACCTTCTCCAGCTGGAGTTGGGTTGATTGAAGTAACTAAGATAAGTTTGCCATCATCTTTTTCCATGGCTTTTCTGATACTTTGACCAGAAAACTTAGCTTTATAATGTCCATATGGTTCAATATCATCTGGTGTTAAACCAATTTTTTTGGCAATTTCGTTAATATTTTTCATATTATCATGCTCATTGATTTGAGCAATTTCGATATCACTTGGAAATGACATTGCGTTCACCTGCTTCTTTTCTAATTAATTTTAAAATACCCTTTGTGGAAGTAATCTTAAAAGGAAAATAATCATGATTACTGAAATTAAATTCCAAAGACCATTGATTATTCGCCCTTATCTTAACATCACTATTGGGAAATACACGGGTTTTGTAGTAAGGTTCCTTGATTATCACTTGATTATTTGTAAACCTCACCCACGAATTAGCTATAATATAAACTACATAGACCGCGTCCAATATCCAAATTAAAAATGGATAAACACTAAACGCCATGATCTCCAATTGTAAAATGATCCCCAAACATATGAGACTAAGCGCAACCGACCACATAATAATCCCCCATGGGCCAGCTGGTTGAACAAAATGTTTCTTTGACATAATTTCTCCTGAAAGGTTTTTAATAAATATGATTAAATTGTACACCGACGCCGGATTAAATACTAATTTAAATCTTGGTGTTGTCAGCTTTGTAATAAGAGTAAATAAAAATGATTATACCGATGCCTTGGTCAAAAATTATAATGACAACCATTATTTAGAATTTCTAGCATTAAAAATTGCCCTTGATGAAATTATAAAAAATGAATGGAATAATGAGATAATTCTAATTCACTCAGACAGTCAAATCGTTGTCGACAGTGTCGAAAAAAAATATTCAAAACATTATCAACCGATTTTAGATGAAATATTGATTGATCTAAAACAATTTCCCAGCTATTTTATCAAACATATTGCTGATAAGGAAAACGGTGAGGCTCATGCGTTAGTGCATCAAAAGATGTTAAATATTCGTAAACACAGTGGTAAGTAATACTCAAAAATCAACAATTGTGATACGATAAAAACGTTTCCAAATTTGATGAGGGGGTACTCTAATGTACTACGTTGTTATGAAAGATCGCGATATTCGTGATAATTTAGCTACAGAGCAATATCTAATGAACTACGTTAAGTTCGATGAACCACTAGTTCTTTTTTACATTGAAAAACCTTGTATCATCGTCGGTCGTAATCAGAATACGATCGAAGAAATCAATAGTGATTACATCGAGGATAATCACATTACGGTAACACGTCGAATTTCCGGTGGCGGAGCTGTTTACCAAGATCTTGGTAATCTATGTTTCAGTTTCGTGGTTGATTCAGACGACAAAAATTTTGGTGATTTCAAGTCATTCACTCAACCTATTATCGACGCTTTACACCAAATGGGTGCTACCACAGCTGAAGTTTCTGGCCGAAATGACCTCTTGGTCGATGGTAAGAAGTTCTCTGGAAATGCCATGTATTCTCGTAACGGCAAGACATTCTCCCATGGGACCTTATCACTAGATGTCGATTTAGATGTCCTTACGAAGGCTTTACACGTCCAAAAGGATAAGATTGCCTCTAAGGGGATTAAATCCATTAGAAGCCGTGTTACTAACTTACGTCCCTATCTTGCTAAGGAATATCAAAATTTAACGACTGAACAGTTCCGTGATCGTTTATTACTCGAATTATTCCATGCTGACAGTTTAGACGAGATCAAAGACCGTGAATATCAAATCACCGACAAAGACCAACAAGAAATCGATAAGATCAAACAAGACTATTACTACAATTGGGATTGGGTCTACGGCAAATCTCCTGCTTTTACAGCTAAGCAAAGAAAGCATTTTGATATGGGAACAGTTGATATTCGTTATAACATTGCCAATGGAAAAGTTGCTGACATGGAAATTTACGGTGACTTCTTTGGTATGAAAGATGTTAACGATATTAAGCAAAAGTTATTAAATATTAAATTTGACCGCGAAGATATTTTAAATGTCTTAAATCAATTTAATTTAGATGACTACTTCAAGGGTATTCCCCAAGATGAATTAACGAAATTATTTACTCCATAGAAATTATTTTAATAAAAAAGGTGGGTCGAGAAAAAATAATTCTCAACCCACCTTTTTATTTTTGGTATCATTAATCTTAATGAGGATATAAAAAATGATTAATGAAATAGTTTTAAATAAACAACACAAATTAATAGATGTTCATTCAACCAATAATCTTAACAATTCTGATCGGACTAAATTGATTGAGGATTACAGTCTAACTAATGAAATCTTAGACTACGCTGATGATGAAAATGAGCGCGCTCGTTTTGAATATGATGAATTAAGTCATACATATTTGATCGTCTACAATGTCCAAAATGAAAATAATCAAACCGATAATCTTTCACAAAGAGTCCTACCTATTTCCTTTGCAATTAAAGATAATCAGCTTTTTTTGTTTACTAATGATGCAACACACTACATTAAAGACTATGTGTTAAATGCCTTGAATCATTTTAATGAAGAGAAAGAAAATCTCTTGTGGGAATTCATTTTCTATACATTTGATCAAATTTCTAATGATTACAGCGACCAAATCAGTGAAACTGATGCCAAGAGAAATAAGATTCAAATTTCTATTAAGCACCATCGTTCATCTGAAAATTTGATCTTAGATTTAGCCGACCTGCAAGATTTAACCACTTATTTAAATACTTCCATAAGTGACAATTCCAATGTTGTCAACGAGATCGAACTCATTTCAAGTGGTAAAGTGCAGCAGTTGCATTTGACCAAATCAACTCGAGAACACTTACATGATTCCGTGATTGAAATTGAGCAAATTAAGAACCAAGTAAATTTGAGCTCGGACATAATTGACCGAATTTCTAATACTTACAATAATATTTTAAATAATCGAACAAATACGACCATGAAGGTGCTGACAGTTTACACCATCATTTTAAGCATCCCCACGATCGTATCAGGTTTTTATGGTATGAATATGAAACTTCCAATTGCTGACCAAGGCTGGTCCTGGATTTTTTCTCTAATCGTTACCATAGTTATTATTTTAATTATTTTATGGGATCTACACCGCAGAAATAGTCTCTAGTGTTTTGCCCAATATTGATAAAGGTCAGTTCTCAGTGAACCATTGTATAGTTTACGTTTTTTAGTAGCGAGTTGTCCGTAATACTTTTCAAATTCCGTATCACTAGTCAAAATGTATTTATTCCAAGTGGGGGCAGTTGAGAAAACTTCTCCCATTTCTTTATATAGTTTTCTAACACCAGCCATATCGCTCATACGTTGACCATAAGGAGGATTAGAGACGATCGTCCCAAATTCCCCTTCGATCTTCAAATCCTTGACCGCAATTTGTTTGAATTGAATGTCATGTAAGACTCCGGCGTCGTGAGCATTCAGCTTTGCAATATCGATCATTGAACCATCAATATCACTTGCATAAATGTCTAAATCTAAATCCTTTTTAACTCCTGTTTCAGCTGCTTCTTTCAAATTCTCAAGAATCTTGGGATCAAACCAATCAAAGTTTTCAAATAGAAAGTGTCTTTTGATTCCAGGTGCGATATTTTTAGCTAAGCGAGCAGCTTCAATGGCAATTGTTCCTGAACCTGTAGTTGGATCTAAAAATGGATCTTCTTCAGGATGCCAAACAGTTAGTAAAATCATTGCTGCAGCAAAATTTTCCTTCAAAGGAGCAGCACCGTGTTCAACACGGTAACCACGTTTATAAAGTGAGTCACCAGTAGTGTCTAAAGTGACTTCAACCATATCTTTATGAATTCGAGTTTCAATTTGAAATTTTGCGCCTGTTTCTGGCAAGCGACCACGACGCATGAAGACGTCAGCCATCTTATTGACGATGGCTTTTTTAGTAATAGCTTGAATGTCACGTTCTGAATGCAATTTTGACTTAACAGTTCTAGCTTTGATTGGAAAAGCTGCATTGAGTGGCAACCAATTGTCCCAATCAATGGCATAAACTTTATCAAATAGTTCCTCAAAACTAGTAGCTTTAAAAGTGCCAATCAAAATTTTGATTCGATCAGCACTTCTAAGCCAGAGATTAGTCTTAGCAATATCTTCATTCTCGCCATCAAAATAGACTTTCCCATTTTCGGTCTTTGTCTGGTATCCCAAATCTTGTAATTCTTTTGCGGTTACAGATTCAAAGCCGCTTGACATAGTCGCAATTAATTTCATATTGACCTCTTCTTTAATTTTTTGTATAAAAAAAGGACGAACAAGTCGTCCCTTCGCCTTAGTAAATTCCTATAAGCCACGTTTTGTTCATGCACTAGACTGGCAATCTAGTGCAGTCAGTAATCATCTATCTACAATTAAGCCTTCACAGTAGATTCATTTCTCGTTATGAAGCGCCCCTACCAAAGTTTGGGTTGCCAGCTTGCGGGGTTTACCGCGTTCCATCATTGTAATTTCTTACAACACTGCGTCTCTGTGGCACTTTCAAGCTATTCACACATAGTTAAAAACCTTAGTGCTTTCACTGCCGTTACCCGAAGGTACCTTGGCTTATTGGGCCAAGCACAAACACTGCAAGCATCTCAGCTCGCGCTGGCGTGGACTTTCCTCAGCCTAGATAACTAGACCGCGATTACTCGTAATTTACCAACTCGACTAGTATACACTAAAACCTATTAAAATTTCCACCATTATTTTGATTTCCATTAAAATTATTTTGATTTTGTCCGTTATTGTTGTTCATTGGACGATTATTTGAAAAACCATTTTGGTTGAAATTGCTATTCATACCAGGATTGATCTCAGTATGACCGCTCTCTACTCCATCATGATTATTCATATTATTAGGAACTACAGCAGAAGCAAATTGCTTAGGACCATTGTTTTCTGGTACGCCATTCGCAAAGTCATGACCAAAGACACGTTTTTCAAGATTTGACAAACGTCTCAAAATATCGTAATTTGTTGAAGCCTCAGCAACTGAGCTAGAAACAGGTTTTTGTTGTGGAGCTTGTGGTCTTCTACCATGCATCTGTTGAGGACCATTGTTACCACGATTTTGTAGCAAACTTTCGTTTTCAGCTTTTAATTGACTGATCTCATTTGCAAAAGTTTCATAATCTTTGATGATTCCATCTAAGAATTGGTCAACCTCATTAGGATCATAGCCGCGCATCTTTGTTTTGAATTCCTTTTGCAGAATATCATTTGGCTGATAATTCAATGCGAAGTCATTTCCATTGTTGTTATTGCCGTTTTGGTTCATTCCATTCATATTATTCATTATTAAACACCCCAGTGAAAATTTTATTCTTTAAAAAGGTGGAGCTTAATCATTTAACATATTAGCAAAATCCTGCATGGAATCAAAATCAATTAGTTCTAATTGATAATCGACGCCACGATCTTGATAAGACTTAATTGCTTCAAAGTCGTACTTAGGCTTACCACCACTATCTGGATCGTAAAAAATTACAGCTCCGTTAGTATGCTTTAACATAAAACTCTGCCATACTTTTAATTGTCTACTAGAATGATAACTCATATTGGAAACTTTGTTGACATAGTCGGCGTTTCTTAAAAAATTTTTTAGTAATAGCTGATTTGTCTCATTCCATTTATTACCAAATTCTGCATAAGGTAACATCACTGCATGTCTAATATTATAGCCTTTTTTCTTAACTTCTTGTATAGCTTTGCCGACAATTTGTTCAGTTCCTAATTGAGCGCCAGTAATTATCCATTCTGTACCATTTTCTACGTAATTAATTATTCTTTCTTGAAAAAACTCTTGAATTACTTTTGCTTTTGGGTCATTATCTTTAAAAATACCTAACTCATAAGAACGATAACCAGTCACCCATATATTTTTAAGCATAAAAAATCTCCCCTAATTAATATCTTTGCCATCATGGTATAATTTGCACAGTAGGAGTTGATATTTTGGAAATAAACTACCCCGATGGTCGAATCTTTAATAATCAGCCATCAAAATCTTCACTGCATACGACGAACGCCAAAAAGAAATTGATCTTTGGTGATCGTGGTATGACGCTTGAGGAAGAAATTAATGAAAGTAATAAATATTATCGTGCACACGATATAGCGGTAATATATAAGAAACCAACACCAATTCAAATCGTAAAAGTTGATTATCCTAAAAGAAGTCGTGCTGTCATTCGTGAAGCATACTTCCGACAGGCATCAACTACCGATTACAATGGTGTATACAATGGTTACTATGTTGATTTCGAAGCAAAGGAAACGAAGAATAAAAATACCTTTCCTTTAAAGAACTTTCACCAACATCAAATTGACCATCTAAAAATGTGTCAAAAACAAGGTGGTATCTGCTTCGTTATTATAAAATACGTCGAATTAAAACGCTATTTTGTAATGCCTGCGGATGAAATCTTCATTCATTGGGATGCTCAATTCGACGGAGCTAAATCAATTCAATTAAAAGACATTGAAAAAAGCTCTATCGAAATCAAAGCAGATTATAATCCTACTTTACCTTATATTAATGCTGTTCAACAGTTAATCGAAAGTGGGAAGGAGAAAAAATGAAGAAAAAGAATACTAGTGTGTTAACATTCAAAAATATTCTGAAATGGTTTGCAGCAATTATTGCTGTTTTAGCAGGAATATTCTTGTTCATTTTCGTCTATTATGCATTCAGTGCTCCTTCAATTAGTCAAGAGAATCTCCAAAGTGGTGGTTCTTCAACTATTGTTGATTCAACTGGTAAGCAAATAGCATCTTTGGGGGATAATAAAAGAAATTACATCACGATCGACAAGGTTCCCCAACAGATGGAAGATGCGGTCGTTTCAATTGAGGATAAGAACTTTTACAATGAACCATTAGGGATTGACCCCGTCAGAATCGTTAAATCAGCTTTTAACAATATTACTAAGGGAACTTTGCAAGGTGGAAGTACGTTAACTCAGCAATTAGTCAAGTTAACCGTCTTCTCGACTGAAACAAAGGACCAAACTTTCAAACGTAAAATGCAGGAAGCTTGGTTGGCCATGCGTGTCAGTCAAAAATTCTCTAAGCAGCAAATCCTTGAATTTTACATGAATAAAGTTTATTTAAATAATGGTATTTATGGTATCGAAACTGGTGCTAAATACTATTATGGCAAGAGTCTTGATAAATTAAGTTTAGCACAAATGGCCATGCTAGCTGGCTTGCCAAATGCACCAAGTAACTACGATCCATATACTCACCCTGAAGCTTCTAAAAATCGTCGTGATTTGGTGATTCGGGCAATGTATGACAATAATAAAATCACTAAAGCCCAAGCTGAAGAAGCTATCAACACGCCTATTTCATCAGGATTACAGCCCTATAAGAAAGTAAGTAACAGCAATAATCAAAAACGGATCATCGCTGACCCATACATTAAGGAAGCAATCACTGAAGTTAAGAAAAAAGGCTTCGATCCTTATCGTGACAACTTGAAGATTACCGTTAATATGGACTATGCAGCTCAAAAACGTCTTTACAATATCGTTAATTCTTCTAATTACGTTTCATTCCCTGACTCAAAATTACAAGTTGGGGCAACTGTCGTAAATCCTAACAATGGTAAAGTTGTAGCGATGATTGGTGGTAGAAATTTAGGTGACGTTCAATTTGGTTTGAACCGTGCGGTTCAAACTGGTCGTAGTAATGGTTCAACTATGAAGCCCCTACTCGACTACGCTCCCGCAATTGAAAACCTCAATTGGTCCACTTACCATCAATTGGAAGATACCGAATATACTTATGCCGGAACTAATATTCAATTAAAAGACTGGGATGAACAATATGAAGGTCAAATGAGTATGAGAAAGGCCTTAGTAAATTCCAGAAATATTCCAGCTATTAGAACTTTGGAAGCAGTCGGCTTATCTAACGCCAAAAAGTTCGTCAAGAGATTAGGTATTACAATTACTGAGGACGGCTTATCAGTCGGTATTGGTGGTAACGTGTCATCTCTTCAAGGTGCTTCAGCCTATGCTGCTTTTGCCAATGGTGGAACTTATTACAAACCTTATTACGTATCTAAAATCGAAACTGCTGATGGGATCACGCATACTTATAGTAAAACTGGTAAGACAGCAATGAAAGATTCAACAGCCTATATGATCACAGATATGCTCAAAGGTGTACCAACAAGTTACGCAACTTATGCAAATATCTCAGGTTTAAACCAAGCTGGTAAAACAGGTACAACCAACTACAGTTCTGAATCAATTGCTCAAAATTCTGCATTAAGTGGAACTGCTAAGGACTCATGGTATAACGGATATACCAAGAACTATTCAATCAGTGTTTGGACAGGATACGATTCTCCAAATCAAAATGGTATCTCCTCTACTTACCAAAGTGTTGCTGGTAAAATTTATAAAGCTGAAATGAGTTATTTGGCGGAAAATACAAACAGCAATCCTAAGTGGAAGAAACCAAGTTCCGTTGTGATGAGAAGAATCGTAAGTAACGGTTCAGAAACACCTGAAGTCTTAAAACCAGGTAGTTCACAAAGTTATACTAAAGAATTATTCGTTAAAGGCCATGCCCCATCAAGTTCGTATAAAGAATCAGATTACACTTCATCAAGCTCGACACACTCAAGCAGCAACGAAGTAACATCAAACAATCACTCAAGTAGTTCATCTGAATCTACTGATTCAGAAAATGACAATACTGAGCAAAATAGCACTGATAGCGATAACAACACTAACTCTGATAATACGACAACTGATCAAACGAATACTGATACAAATTCAACTGATCAGAATAATACGAATAACAATAATAATACCAACGATACAAACACTAATAACAATAATAATTCTAATGGTGGTACTACCGATTCAAATACTGGAGGTACAACTGGAAATACCAACGATAATAATTCTAATTCCGGTGGTACTGATAGCAATACTGGTGGTACAACTAATAGCGGATCAACTACGAATAGTGGTGCAACAACTAATGGTTCCTCCACTTCTTCTGGTAGTGTGACACAAGCTCAACAATAGTTTCTATATAAAAAGCATGACGAAAATCTCGTCATGCTTTTTTATTTATATCAGACAATCCGTCTGGTAATAAAAATTATTAAGGATGTTATACTGAAACCGGATTCAATAATAAGAAAAGAGGTTCATTCATTTATGAATGGTAAAGTTGCTGTTTTAACAAAAACAAATGATATAGAGGTTAAAAACTTACCTATTCCAGATATTACCGATGACGAAATGTTAGTAAAAGTTGAAGGATGTGGCATTTGTGGAACCGACGTTTTTGAGTACAAGAGCGACCCATTCAAATACATTCCAGTAAATTTAGGACACGAAGGTACTGGTGAAATTGTCAAAATGGGCAAAAATATCAAAACTGATTGGACTGGTAAGAAATTATCAGTTGGTGATAAAATAGTTTGCGGTCCATCTGCTAATGGTGATATTTATGGTTTAATGGGCGGTGAAAAACACTATTTCAATGGTTGGTTGTCTGATTATATGGTAATTAATCCAAATAGTGTTGTTTTTAATGTTTCTGATATGCCTCTAGATTTAAGAATTTTGATTGAACCAGCGGCTGTCAGTTCACACGCAGTTGCTAAATCCAAGGAGATTTATACTTTTAAGCATGGTTCCTCCGTAGCAGTTCAAGGTGTTGGACCTATTGGGTTAATGGTTGTTGCTCAAATGAAGACACTTGGGATTCATCAAATCATTGCCATTGACAGCAATTCTGACCGTTTGAAACTAGCAGCAAAAATCGGTGCTACTGATACAGTTAACATCAAAGATGGAGATCCTATCGAGGAAGTAAAAAGTTTAACAAACAATAAAGGTGTTAACTTCGCCTTTCAATGTACTGGCTCAACACAAGGGGCAAGCACAATTTGGAATTTCTTGACCGATCATGGTGGAATCTGTGAAGTCGGTTTCTTTGTAGATAACGGCAAGGCTAGTTATAATCCCCATTTCAATATTTGTATGCCTGAAACTAAAGTAACTGGATCATGGGCCTATGTTCCAGAAGATTGGGTCGAAGCAACACAATTTTTAAGAGAAACTCAAAAAGAAGGAATTGATATGACCCAATTGATAACAAACGCTTATCCAATTGATCAATTGAACGAAGCGATGGCTAAAAATATTAGTGGCACAGGCGTTAAAGTAGTTTATAAGAATAACGATTAATTTTTTAAGTAAAGAAATGCAAATAAGGTCCAGAAATCAAATTGGTTTCTAGACCTCATTTTTATCTAAGATTTTAATAATATTTTAAACAGTACCTTCAGCTTCACCAATCTTTTCAATCTTCTTACCAAAGCGACTGATAATCAAAATTACAAAGACTGCAGTTGAAAGAATAGCACCGGCAATGAACGATTGTTCACCAGCTGAAACGTGTAGCAATGAAATAATCATTGGTGCAAACATTCCGGCAACGGATGATACAAAAGTATTCATCGCAATAGCAACGGTAAATTCTTTTTCATTTGTTAGAACTGATAATTCATAAGGAATTGTAGCATTAACTAAAACAATACCAACACCAGAGAACATGTTACCTAAAATGTGAAGTACGATATTATTTGTGAATAGCACTAGAACAAAGGATAAGACAAAAGCAACAAAGCCCCAAGCAATTGTATTAGTTTTTGTGATTTTACGAATATATTTAATCAATACCGCAGCGATGATACCGCCAATATTACCAATAGCAGTAACCATAGCAACGTATGCAGTACCTTGACCTTTACCTGCAAGAACGATTGATTGATTTGTCATGAAAATCATCATACATAGTGATAAAACAAAACTGATAATCAAAATTAAGTAAACGTGTTTATCTAATGAACTAATGATACTCTTGAAATTAGTCTTTTCTGACTTGTCATTACCTTGTTTAGCAAGTTTGACATCTTGTGGAACTAGGAAAAATACCATTAAGAAAATAACGATCGTCAAAGCATAGATCCAGAAAAGATTGTGCCAATCAGTAGCACCTAAAGCACCGCCTAAGGCTGTAAAGACCATCATACCAATGTTGTTAGCACCAACAGACCAACCCATGGCAGTGGCACGTTCTTCACCGTCAAAATTGATTTGTAGTAAGACCGGTGCAACGTTACTAATAAGACCAGTACCAAAACCAACTAAGATCATACATGCCAAAATTAGATTTAAGCTACTTGAATAGAAAACTGGTAACAATCCGGCAACACCAACGACTGCGACGGCTAGCAAACCAAGATTTTTTCTAGTCAATTTAAATGCTAAATAACTGAAAATAATTGTGGCAATCAATTGACCAAACTGTGGAATTGAACCAATCATTTGAACTTTTGAGATTGGTTCTTTGGGGAATGATTTCGCTATAGCTGCAATGGCAGCACTAACTGCTGAAGTTGACATCAACAGTAAATTCATACTTAAAATACCAAGAACTAATGGGATTTTCTTTTTATTCATGTTGTAACCTCCAAATATGTTTACGCTTTCATTTACAAATTAATCATATTCTGAAGATCACCTTAGGGCTATATGCAAAGACAAGCTAATCTATGTTCATTTCACAGATTAGCTTGTCTTTTGTTCTTTTCTGAATGAGAAATCCTTTATAGACTAATTGTTGTTAGATTGGGCTTTCTGCCTATATAAATCTGGTGAAATCCCTAATACTTTCTTAAATATTTTATAGAAATATGACGGATTCTCATATCCAACTTTATAAGAAATCTTTTCAATTGATGCACTAGTATAATTTAAATATTCGGCCGCAGCATTGACTCTTTGCAAGTGAACTAGCTTAATAAACGTCATTCCGGTGGACTTTTTCAAGAAAGACGACAAATAATTGGAATTGTAACCAAAATGTTTGGCCATCTCATCGAGCGTTATATTTGAATAATTATTTTCAATATAGAGCAATAATGATAAAATATTGGCTCTTTTCTTATCATTCAATTTCCAGTCAACGTTGTTGGTTTTAGCCGTTTCCCGAATCAGTCTGGAAAACAAAACCATAATTTCTAGACGAGTAATTTTATCTGACTCTTTATCAGGATGGTAGTATTCATCAATGATATCCCAAACATTGCGGCTGATTTTGGAATTGTTATTGGTCTTGAAAAAACTATACTGCCCTTCCCCGTAATTTCTATCTGATAAGAGTGAAAACAGCATCCCCGAAATATTAGTTTGACGATTATCGTGTAATAAAGAATTTAATTCATTCAATGAAAAAGCTGTATTTCTCAAAGCAATATCGATCACTATGTCACTCGTCCCAATCGGTTCCACTGTATGAATCGTGTGATTACCAACAAATAATAAATCACCCTGTTGCATTTTAATTTCCTTATCATTGATCAATGCCGTGCAGTTACCAACCAGTGGAGCAACAATATCGACAAAATTGTGATAATGGTATGGCACGTCTGATTCAATTGGTTGAACTGAGATCGATATAGGATTGGTATTTAACTCTAGATTGTCGTTATATGTATTAAAAAATCGATAAACTGGTTTGCCATTAATCGTTTTAGTTGGGGCAATACTAGTTTCATTTTTCTCAACTTTCTCCAAAACATTAGAAAATTCCTTAGGAGAATTATTTGAACGTAAAATTTCCATGATACTTTTAGCCATTTGTCATTTACCTCACTAATTGTCATTATAGCTTATTTATAAAATATGTGAAATGAACATAGTACGAATATCATTTGACAATAGTTGAGAAAATATTAAGGGCTTACAATTTAATTAGATCAATAAATTGTGGAGGAATTTTATGTTAGATTTAACAAAAATGCCGTATAACCTTTCGACAGAACAAATAAAATATATTAATAAACAAATCAATGAAATGACCTTAGAAGAAAAAATCGGACAATTATTTTTCGTAATTGGTCAGGATGAAGACAATGTCGATTTAAAACAATTCGTCAATAAGTACCATCCTGGTGGGATCATGTACCGTCCTGATAGTGCTGAAAAAATTAAACGAGAAGTAAAACAGATTCAACACGAATCAAAGATTCCAGTTTTCGTTGCTGCTAACCTTGAAGCCGGTGGTAATGGTTTGATCAATGAAGGTACTTGGTTCGGACGTCCTATGTCAGTTGCTGCAACCGATGATCCAAAACAAGCTTTCAACTTAGGTGACATTTCAGGATATGAAGCTGCTCAAGTCGGTGACAATATGTCCTTCTCACCTATCGTTGATATCGATAACAATTTCCGTAATCCAATCATGAATGTCAGAACTTTTGGTAGTGATAAACATCGTGTTATGCGGATGGTCGATGCTGAAGTTAAAGGACTAAAGAATAACGATGTCATCCCAGTTGCTAAACACTTCCCTGGCGATGGTGTCGATGAACGTGATCAACATTTAGTAAGTTCAATCAATTCTTTAGGAACTGACGAATGGATGAATTCCTATGGTCAAATCTATCGTCATTTAATCAAGCAAGGTCTTCCAGCTGTAATGATTGCTCACATCATGCAACCAGCCTGGGAACGTAAACTTGAACCTGGTATTGAAGATAAAGACTTACGTCCTGCTTCAACTTCGAAACTCTTGATTGACGGTCTACTTCATAAAGAATTGCAATTCAATGGAATGACCATTACTGATGCCACGCCAATGCTTGGTTACACCTCAGTTCTTCCTCGTGAAAAAGCTATTCCTGCTACGATCAATGCTGGTATCGACATGATCTTATTCAATAAAAATATTGATGAGGATTATAAGTTCCTAACCGATGCAGTTAAAGATGGCAACGTTTCAATGGAACGTGTCGAAGAAGCTATTCGTAGAATTCTTGGTACTAAATTAGCTCAAGGTATTATGAATACTGACAACGAATTGATTCAACAAGTTCCCGAAAAACTAGATTTGAAGCTTGAGGACCATCAAAAGAAAACTGCAGATCTTGCAAAACATGCTGTTACATTAGTTAAAGATAGAGATAAAATTTTACCTGTAACTAGCAAGAAATATCCACGCGTTCGCCTAGTTGTCTTGGGTGATAGTGATGATGGTGGTTTTAAAGAAGGTGGCCACGTCACAAAACTCTTCAAGCAAGACTTAGAAGCGCAAGGATTCAAAGTTTCACTCTTTGATCGGAAAAATCTTGATTTCCACGAAGTCTTCGAAGAAGGCGTCCAAGATATGAAAGAAAAATTTGATTTAGCAATTTATGTTGCCAACATTGAAACCGCAAGTAACCAAACTACCACGAGAATTGATTGGATACACTTAATGGCTGCTGATGCTCCTTGGTATATGCGTTCTATTCCAACCTTATTTATTTCAATGTGCAATCCATATCATTTATTCGATATTCCAAATATTTCAACAATGATCAATGCATACACTGGCAACCCAGAATCCATTAAAGCTGTTGTTAAGAAGATCACTGGTCAAGAAGAATTTTTAGGCAAGAGTCCAGTAGATCCATTCTGTGGCAAATTAGATACAAGACTGTGAGGGAAAATAATGAAAATTGAAAACATTCAAGTAAATCATATGATTCAACCGCTCGGGGTTGATTTAAGCAATTTAAAAATTGAATTTGCACTCGATACTGATAAAAATCTCGCTGTTCAAAAGAAATTAGAGATAAAAAATGCTGAAAAAATCGTTTATCAAACTGGTTGGCAAGATTATGATAACAACTATTTCGAACCCGATTTTGAATTAACACCAAGAACTGAGTATGAACTCACAATTAGTGTTAAAACGGCGTCTGAAGAAGTATCCGCAAACTCAACTTTTGAAACAGGTAAAATGAACGAACCATTTACAGGAAAATGGATTGGTAACTCAGATAAAAATATCCAAAACACGCTTCTAAAACGTGACGTAACCCTTTCTAAAGACGTTAAAAAAGCCCGTATCTACATGACAGGCTTAGGTGTTTATGAATTAAATATCAATGACAAAAAAGTTGGTGACGAACTTCTCGCTCCCGGCTCAACTAATTACGACTACTTGATTCAAGTTCAAACTTACGATGTTACTAAGAATTTTGTTCAAGGTCATAATAATATCGAAATTTCCCTTGGTGATGGTTGGTATAAAGGTAATCTTGGCTTCGACGGTGGAAAAGATAAAATTTATGGCGATCAACAACGTGCTATTTTTGAACTTCACTTAGAATATACCGACGGTTCAAAAGAAATTGTAAATTCAGATGATAAATGGTTAACGACTGCTGGCAAAGTTACTAAATCAGCTATTTACTATGGTGAAGATGTCGACGATACGATTGTGCCTGAAAACTGGACTCCAGTTTCTGTCCTCGACTATCCAACTGATACATTAGCTGACAGACTAAGTTTGCCATTGAAAGTTCAAGAATACTTGCCTCCTAAAGACTTGATTAAGACACCAAAAGATGAGCAAGTAATCGACTTTGGTCAAAATCAAGCTGGTATCGTTGAATTTTACAATCGCGAACCTAAAGGCACAAAGATAACTATTCAAGTCGGTGAAATTCTCCAACAAGGCAATTTCTACCGTGATAACTTGCGTGAAGCTAGAGCTGCCTTTACTTATATCTCAGATGGTACAGAGAAGTGGGTTCGTCCTCACTTTACTTACTTTGGCTATCGTTACATCAAGGTATCTGGCAATACTAAACCATTGCAAAAAGATGACTTCCGGGCTGCTGTTGTATACTCTGACATGAAGATGACCGGTTCTATGAAGACTGACAAGCCATTGGTCAATCGTTTGTTTGAAAACATTCAATGGAGTCAAAAGAGTAACTTCTTTGATGTGCCAACTGGCTGTCCTCAACGTGATGAACGTCTTGGTTGGACTGGTGATGCCGACATTTTCTCAAACACTTCAACTTATAACATGAACGTCTATGCTTTCTTCAAAAAATACGCTAAAGATATGAAGATTGAACAAGATCATCATGACGGAATGTTAACGATGTATGCCCCATCTCTACACGTTGATGAAGGCGGTGCTGCCATTTGGGGTGACGCTTCCACAATTATTCCTTGGAACATGTATGAAAAATATGGTGACACAGCAATCTTGAAGCAAAATTACTCAAGTATGAAAGGATGGGTCGATTGGATTAGCAAGAACGTTGAAAAATCTGGCACTGGCCTTTGGACAGGTTCGTTCCAATTCGGTGATTGGCTTTCACTTGATAGCGAAAATCCTGCTGTTCCAAATGGTAAAACTGATGAAGACTTCATCGCTTCAGTTTATTATTACTACTCATCAAGTATCGTTGCCAGAACTGCCAAGATTTTAGGCAATGAGAAAGATTATCAAACTTATAAGAATTTGTGCGACGATATCAAACAAAATATCTTGAAGGAATACATTACTGAAACTGGTCGTGTCGCTATTGATACTCAAACCGCCTATGCTTTGACTTTGTACTTCAACTTAGTTCCAGAAAACTTGAAACCACGTGTTGTTAAAGATTTGGTTGCCCGTCTCAAGAAAGACAATGACCACCTCCAAACAGGCTTCGTTGGTACTCCATACTTGTGCCAAGTTCTATCCGAAAATGGTCAACATGCTTTAGCTACCAAGATTTTCTTGAACGAAGACTATCCAAGCTGGTTGTACGCCGTCAAACTTGGTGCCACAACTATTTGGGAACGTTGGAATTCAGTTATGTCTGACGGTTCAATGAATCCAGAAGGAATGAACTCACTTAACCACTACTCTATCGGTGCCATCATGGAATGGGCTTATAAGTTTGTCCTCGGTCTACACAAACAAGCTAACGGCTATCAAACCGTCTACTTGGAACCAGAATTCGATTATCGTTTGAAACATATTTCTGGTCATTATGACAGTTCATATGGTGACTTGAAAGTTAAATACGACCTCGAAACTGATGATAAACACACGATTGCCGCCGTAATCGACGTTCCATTTGGGCAAACCGTGAAATTGACTTTGCCTAGAGTTGGTAAAGAAATTGTTGTCGATGGTAAAACCGTTAACGACGAAACAATCACTTTAACAGTTGGACATCACGAAATTTCATACATCCCTACTCACGACTATATCGGACGTTACTCAGCAGAAACAAAATTGTTGAACATCACAGCTGATAAAGAATTATTCGACAAGATCAAGACAATCACTCACGAACTAGATATGTTCAATGACCCAGCAAACGTAGAACGCCTCGGTCAAATGTCAATTCCAGAAGCTAACAAGTTGTTCCCATTCATCAACATCCCTGAAAGTGACATGAAACAAATCAAAGATATCTTAGTCACCACACCAGTCTTAAGTGAAAGAGAGGGATAGCTTTGAAGAGTTACACTAACCCAATTTTACGTGGGATGCGCCCAGATCCAAGCATCGTTCGTGTCAAAAACTACTATTATATTGTCAACAGTACTTTCGAATATTACCCGGGAATCACTTTGGCCAGAAGTTCCGATCTTATGAACTGGGAAACACTCCCTAGCATTGCGACCGACCACTCCCAAGCCGATTTAACAAAATCCAAGTCCAACGAAGGCATCTTCGCTGTCTGCATTCGTTATCATGAAGGCAAATTCTACGTCATCACAACTAATTTTGCTGAATTCAAAACTTTCATCATTACTGGGAAACTAGATAACGACAAGATTATTTGGGACAAGCAACGTATCAATATCGACGTAAATGGCATTGATCCTGACATTTTCTTTGAGAATGGACATACTTTTGTCCAATACACTGGCTACTTGAAATCCGGTCAAAAAGCCCTTCAACAAGTCGAAATCGAACTCACCTCAGGAAAAGTTATCCAAGGTCCAAAGATTCTAACTTATGGAACCGGTGGACGTGACGTTGAGGGTCCACACATCCTCAAAAATAAAGGTTATTACTACCTACTCGCTGCAGAAGGTGGAACCGGTTTAGGACATATGATCACAATTTTTAGAAGCAAGAACATTTGGGGACCATTTGAAAGTTGTCCGAATAATCCAATCTTCACTAATCGTGATCGAGCCGATGAACCACTGCAAAACATTGGTCATGGAGACTTATTCCAGGATAACAATGGTAATTGGTGGCTCACCTGCTTAGGAACTAGACCCGCTAATATCAATTTCAAGACCTTCACCAACACCGGTCGTGAAACAATGCTCTACCCTGTTGATTGGAGTGGTGATTGGCCAGTAATTAATGGTGGACTACCTTCTCAAGAAGTTGATCTAACTAAGTACCCAGAACACGCTAAAACATTGTCTGAGCAAAAAATCTCATCATTTGAAGACAACTTCGCCAATGGCCTTAGTCCAGAATGGATTTCATTGAGAAATTCACTTAAAGATAGACTAACTGTCAAAGAAAACGATTTAACTTTAAGCGGTTCCAATTTAACACTTTCTGATATAGGCACACCATCGTTTTTAGGAATCAGACAAACTGAACAGGACGAAACTTTTAAGGTTAATCTGAATCCCAAAAATTGTTCACTGACAGATGGCCAATTTGGAATTGCCGTGACAATCGACAGTGATCACTTTGCCAGTTTAACAGTTCAAAAAAATGATCATAGTACTTTTGATTTAATTAAAACAGTTCACGTTCTAGATTTAGTGGTTAAAGAAAAAATTGCTGAAATTAATACCTTACCAAGTAAATTCAGTCTAATTAATCATCCTGCTACTAAAGAATTCGTGGCTGAAGACAATGATCAAAAGTTATCTTTCAAAGTGGCTGCCATGCACTTCTCTAATGAAGCTATCAGTGCTTTGAATACTGGTGACATTCAAGGACTTTATATTATTGGTAAAAATACTAGGATGTCTGTAAAGAGAGCTAAGCGTTTCATGATTAAGAAAGAAAAATGATTTTCATTTTATATTAATAATGGCCAGCGATTTATGTCGCTGACCATTATTTGTGTCTAATAATAGATTCACCATTTTGATTACCTTGACTTTTTTAGAACTAAAAATAGGATAACCAATGTAGTGTTAAGAAGGAAGTCGTAAATTGTCAAACAATAATTCTATGTTACAAAGATATATTGCTCTTTTTTTAGGGCTTTTATTCAATGCATTGGGAAGCGGTTTAACGGTTGCCACAAACATGGGAACTAGTCCCTGGACTGCTTCTGAAGTAAATTTAGGTCATATGTTGGGAATATCTGTTGGTTGGCCAATATTTATGGTGGGAGCAATAACTGCCGTTGTTAATCAATTTTTAATTGGAAAATGGGATGCAACGAGATTTATTGGTGGAATCTTATTTGTTTCTTTTTTTAGTTATTTTACCGACATTTTTGTTTCATTCTTTACAGATATAGGCGTGCCTCAATTATCAATCATTTCCAAAATAATTCTCTGTTTAGTCGGAACAGTTATTTTTTGTTCGGCTATCTCACTTTATCAGCGAGCAAATATAATCATGCATCCAAATGATGATACAACTAATATTATTCGTTTTCGATTCTTTAAAGGGAAAGTAGTACAAGCTCAAATCGTTAACTTTCTTGCTCCAACAATAATCATTGTCATTACAGTATTTATTACTCATAAAATTTATTCAGTTAATATTGGAACCCTTTTCTGTATGTTCTTTACAGGTCCTTTCATTGGATTGGCTGATAAATATATTTGGCCTAAGTTACATCACAATTTTCGGATTCAAGCACACAAAAATTGAAACCAAAAATATTTTAATTACTTTTTACTGAAATAAATAAGCTAGGATAACCGCATTTCGATTACCCTAGCTTATTTTATTCTAATGATTCGAAATAGAATTTGTACCCTATGATAATAACTCAATTACACTTTCACCAACACCATGTGCTGATTGTGGATTTTGACCTGTTACTAACCTACCATCTGTAACAACATTTTCTGTATAAGCCGCTGTCTTAGTGTGATTAGCACCAGCTTCCTTCAAAGCTTCTTCAGTTAGGAATGGAACAGCATCTGTTAATTGATTGATTCTCTCTTCCTCATTTGTGAATCCTGTTAAGTTTTTACCACTGATCCAATTTTTACCTGCGGCGTCTTTCATTGATAATAAACCGACGACACCGTGGCAGACTGCAGAAACGATCCCACCTTGATCGTAGATGTCTTGGGAAATCTTACCTAATTCTTCATTATCTGGGAAGTCCCACATAACGCCGTGGCCACCAGCAAAATAAATAATATCGTAATCTTTGGAATTTATATCGGCTGGTTTGAGTGAATTAGCTAACTTTTCGTTACGATAATTAATGTCGGTATAATATTTCCAGTTGGTCTCGTCCATTGAATCCGGTGCTAAACTTCCTGGATCTAGCGGAACATAGCCACCATTTGGACTAACGTAATCAACTTCAATATTGTTTTCAGCCATTACCTCATGAAAATGTGTAGCCTCACTCAACCATAAACCCGTGGCACGATTGATTGTTGGAAATTTTGCGGTATTTGTTACTACGATTAATGCTTTCGTCATAAAAATTTCTCCATTTAATTTACTAATTTTTTTGTATTATGTACAGAATGTATTTTCTAGTATATTGCTAAAAAAATTAATAAACAAACATTTGCTCCGGCATAACAAAAAGAGAACCTAATTCTCAGGTTCTCTTTTTGTTTAGTCTTCTAAACCATTATTTTCAATAACTTTTTGATACCAGTAGAATGACTTCTTCTTGTATCTGTCCATTGTGCCATTACCATCATCATCTAAGTCGACATAGATAAATCCATAACGTTTGGACATTTCACCAGTTGAGGCACTGACTAAATCAATACAGCCCCATGGAGTGTAACCCATCAAATCAACACCGTCGTCAATTGCTCCAGCCATAGCTTTGATGTGTTCCTTAAGATAATCGATTCGATAGTCGTCTTCAACATAGTGATTCTTATCAGGCTTATCAATGGCACCCAATCCGTTTTCAACGATGAAGAGTGGTTTTTGATAACGATCATACAATTGATTCAAAGCAATTCTTAAACCAGTTGGATCGATTTGCCAACCCCAGTCACTAGCTTTCAAGAATGGATTCTTTACACCGCCCAGCAAGTTTCCACTAACAGTGTCATTGTCTTTCTTAGTTGTTTCAACGGCTGAAGACATGTAATAACTGAAACCGATGTAATCAACCGGATATTTCTTGATCAATTCAAGTTCTTCATCAGTTCTGTCCAAATCAGAAATTTTCAAGCCATACTCTGCCAACAATCTCTTAGTGTAGCTAGGATATTGACCTCTAACTTGCACATCGCCACAGAAGAAATTGAAATCTTGATTTTGTTGCAAAGTAGCTAATTGATTAACTGGATTTGCGTCATAACTGTAAGTTGTAGCATAAAGAATCATGCAACCGATTTGAAGATCAGGGTCCAATTCGTGACCAATCTTGACTGCCTTAGCGCTGGAAACAAATTGATTGTGCCAAGCTTGGAAGACGTTCAATTTATCGTTTGCCCCATTTGAAGGAACCAAGCCTTGACCCATAACTGGGAAATGAGCAGCACTGTTGATTTCATTGAAAGTCATCCAGTATTTAACTTTCTTGTAATAGCGAGTCAAAACGACCTTGGCAAAACGCTCGAAGAATTCAATCAACTTCTTATTCTTCCAGCCACCATAGTTTTTAGCTAAATTCAAAGGCAACTCATAATGAGAAATTGTAATAACTGGTTCGATGTTATATTTCAAACACTCATCGATAACTTGGTCGTAGAACTCTAATCCCTTTTCGTTTGGTTCAGTTTCGTCACCATTTGGGAAAATTCTTGACCAGGCAATTGAGAAGCGATAACACTTGAAGCCCATCTCCGCGAATAATTTAATGTCCTCTTTAAAACGGTGATAGTAATCGATTCCAACGTGATTAGGATACTTGTATTTATCCTCATCGATTGTCCAGTCAAAATCAGGACTTTGAACAATCGCAAATCTTTGCTTTCCACCAGGTAAAGCATCCGCAATCGAAAAACCACGACCGTCCTCTTTGTAGCCACCCTCTAATTGATTAGCTGCGGTAGCTCCTCCCCATAGGAAGTTTTTTGGAAACTCTGTCATAAAATTCTCCTCTCTTGTATGCGCTTAACTTAAATTTTAAACTAGATAATTTTGAATTTCAATTTTTATATTAATATTTCAATGAAATTGGTCCCAATAATCCTGCTGGCTTAATCAACATATATTGTGATAGAAAGTCTTGTTGGTTAATTCCTAAATTATTTACAACGACTACTTCTAAATTATTTGTACCGGCAACCAAATACGATGAAATATCTTTAAATTCATAAGGATAAGCAATCTTTGTGCCTAGTTTATGACCATTCAACTCGACTGTAGCCACTTCATTAACTTTACCTAAATCAAGTATCATCCCCTCTTGTACTTGATCCAAGTCAAACTGCATAGAATATTTGATATTGCCACTGAATTGTCTGAAATTCTTAACTGAATTAACATTAATTAATTTATTCAAAATTTGTTTTGATTCAAATTTAGGATATGATTCTGCATTAGCAACTGATAATTTTATGTTTTTCAGATTCAATTTTATTTTATTTGTTGTTTCATAATCAGCCTTTACTGGATAATAAGCATCACTTGCAACAAAAATTACTGATTGACCAGCGGCTAATCTCAAATGAACTTTCCCATTATTATAGTTAACAGCTGTCTTTCCCCCGACTTCTTTCAAGTTCTTTTCTTAACTGAAGGGAACTGCACCAATTAATATATTAATTTTTCTATATTATGTACAAAATGCGAAATGCATTTTCTGGCGAATTTATAAAAAAATAACTTTTAACCACCTTTATTAATTGTTTTCTTTATCCTTTTCATTGTTTAAAATGGTAATTGCTAACTCAATTACCGCTATTGTAACTAAAACGATTCCACCAGCCATAAATATTCCATTAACAGTTTTCACACCTGATAAATATCCCAAGACCGCTAAACCATATGGTGAGAATGAAGAACCTAAGTTTGCCCCAACCAAAAGTAGTGATGTAGATAATGTTGCTGAACCTTCTGATGAAACTATTGCAATTTGATTAAACAAATATGGCAGTAATAATGAGAATGAAATTCCTATTAACGCCCCACTGATATTTGAAATGAAAATATTTTTTGAGATTGCTAATAAGGAAAATGAACCACCCATTAAAAAAATAGAAAGTGCAGTCATATAATGTCTAATCACTTTTAAGACTGACCCAAATATGAACCCGGCTAACATACTGCCGATAGACATAATACTTATCATACTTGCAGCATCGGTAGCACTACCATAACTATTCGAAGTGAATAAGAGTGCCGCTTTGACCTGCGCTCCCGTGTAAATGATCATTACTATGAATATTAAAATAATATAGCCAATTACTTTTAGGTTGATTGACTGCTTGTTTTTGTTTTGATTTGAATTATCGACCTTTATATGTATTTTCTTGCGCTCAGGTACAAAGAGAATAAACAATATTAAAATTGGCAAAATAATTGCATAGACCCAGAATGTTGTATGCCAGTTAATCTTTAATAATTGCCCTGCTACATATGTCATAATGGCTGTTCCTACACCTTGAAATGCACTTTGAAAACCAATCAATCTTGCTCTTTCATCACCATCAAAAAAATCACTAATCATACTTATAGCTAATGGATTGAATAATCCCAAACCGGCACCCAATGTAGCTCTAGATATTAAAATAATAATGAAATTTTTGCTAAAAGCCGGAATTACGCCTGAGATTAAAGCAATTATTAATCCCAAAATGACTGTCAGTTTTTGACCAATTCTTTTAGAAATAAAACTACTAAAAAGTACAAATATAACCATAAATAAGGCCGGAATAGTCATCAGCATTTCTACGGATGAAACAGATTCATCAGCAAATGCCTTTGTCATGGCAGGAATATTGCCTGATATAGCCCCTGCCGAAGTTAACACTAATGAAATTGATAATAGAGAAAACTTCTTTAACCAACTTTTTTTCATTCAAAGCCTCCTGTTAAACGTCCCAACCAAATAAAATATTGCTTGACATCGTTTACAATTTTATTAAACAATGTTAACTTTATCTTCACAAGGTCAAAAGTAACTGCAAAATGTAACACATTCACAGGTGGTGACAAAATGAATTTAGATGATTTGCTAAGAACACTTAACCCCGTAGAAAAAAGAGAATTGGAAAAACATGACTTTATCAATGATTTTCCACAAAAAGAAAAAAGGATTTTAAACGGTCACTATCACTTAAACAATGAGATCTTCTTTAAAAACAATTCTATATATATTTCCAAACAATTTAGATTCGCATCATACCCCACACATTCACATCAATTCCTTGAGTTGAATTATATGTACTCAGGAACTTGTAGAGAAGTCGTTAATGGTAAAGAATTATATTTGAAAAAAAATGACATATTACTTTTAGACACAGGTAGTCGACATAAGATAGATCCATTGGGTGAAAATGATATACTAATCAACTTTTTATTTAAAAGATCCGATTTAAGTTTGAATTTTTTAAATAACTTTAATCAACAATTTTCGCCTTCATTTGAATTCATAATGAATGCTGCCATGGACGGCGATGATAACAATCATGAAAACTTTATGTACTTACACAATCAGAATAGTTCTTTACCTACAATCTTCAACAATGTCATGAATGAATATTTTTTTCCAAAAGCATTTTCTAATCAAATTATAAAAAATTATATTCCAATCATTTTTTTTGAGTTGGCACGCGACATTAATACTCAAATTGAGCATGATAACATTGTTAACAAGGAAATAATTTATCCAATACTAAAAATTATTGAAGAAAATTATGCTACGATAACCGTTGCTAAAATTGCTGATACCTTAAACTACAGTAGAAATTATATTAGTAATTTAATTAAAGAAAAAACTAATAAAACTTTTTCCCAGCTTCAAACTGAGCAAAGAATGCAACATGCATATGACTATTTAGAAAACACTGATCTACCCATTGGTTCTATAATAGAAGAGATTGGCATGACTAATCGATCAAATTTTTATAAAAAGTTTGAATTGTTTTATCATCAGAAACCTAATGATATAAGAAAAAAGAACAAGATATCTGATTAATTTTAGATATCTTGTTCTTTTATTAAAATTCGTAATCACCACTACCCAAAGTTTTCGTCTCATGATTAATAACTAATTGTACTTTGGTATTAAATGGCACATGCAACTGTACTTCCAAGTTTGAATCAGTGTACTTCCAGTTAACCTTGATCAAACCATTGACAGAACTGTATGCCAATTTTGAGCTAGTAAAATCTGATTTTTCTGGGATTACAACTTTGAATGTTTTATAACCTGGTTCTATTGCTGTTAATCCTCCAATATTTTTAACGATCCAATTTTCTATACATCCAAAAGCGTAATGATTGAATGAGAATGTTCCAACCGTTCCATCTGGAGCAATCCCAGCCCATGATTCCCAAATTGTTGTTGCTCCATGATCGACTTCATAGAGCCATGAAGGCATTTTCTCTTGCAAAAGTATTTTTTCTGCTAAATCACTTTGTCCATTTTTAACTAACGCATCCATTAAGTATGGAACACTGAGAAATCCTGTATCTAGACAATCATTGTTAGCGTGAATCATATCTACCAAGTGATTGACTGCTAATTTCTTCGTTGGTTTATCCAAGAGATCAAAAGCAATCGCCAAAACGTAGCAGCCTTGAAAGTCGGCAGTAAGTTGATTATTCTTCCAGAAATGTTCTTGGAAAGCTGAAGCAACCTTTTTTGCGTAATTTTGATAGTGGACACTCTTCTCTTTATCATCCAAAACACTAGCAACTTGGCTCAACAATTGACTTCTATATGCTAGAAAAGCTGTCCCAACTAAATCTTTCGTTGCTTTAGCCGTTCCCATAGGTCCTTTAGCATCTTTACCAAACATGTAACTTGGAAACATCCAATCCCCATAGTGGAATTTTGTATTCCAAATAAATTGACTTGAATCATCTGGTTTGCTTTCTGCAGCGCTTTCTACAGCATAGTCGTGCCATTTCTGCATTGCCGAGTAATTATTTTTTAGAACAGAAATATCGCCATTGTTTTGATAAATCGTCCAAGGAACCATGATAATAGCATCTCCCCAACCAGCAGATGAATATGTCCCGGTAAATTGCGGACTTGATGTGTAGAATTCCTTTGGTGCTGGAGCGTAATCCTGAATTTGACCATCAGGTCTTTGTTCAGCACGAACACTCTCTAACCAACGCTTTAGTAGTGCCGTCGAATCCATATTGAACAAGGAAGTCGGCGCAAACACTTGTGTATCACCAGTCCATCCAGCACGCTCTCTTTGTGGACAGTCAGTTGGAATCGAAATCATATTGCCACGTTGACTCCATTTAATATTTTGTAATAGTTGATTAATTTTTTTGTTTGACGTTTCGATAGAACCTAATTCTTCCATATCAGTCATTAGAGGAATTGCAACAATCTCACTTGCAGAAATTGTGTCACGCAAGCCAGTAATGCGAACATAGCGGAATCCATGGAAAGTGAAGTCTGGTTCTAATGTTTCGAAGCTGCCCTTACCGATAAAGAAGTCAGTTTGGTCCTTGTTTCGTCCCGTGATGTTATTGAAAAAGTGACCATCTTTATCGAGGACTTCTGAGTGTTCAATTTTTATTGCCTGATTTTTGTCTAAAAATACGGATAAACAGACTTTTCCAGCAATAACTTGACCAAAATCGACTAACAAATCGTCACCGTCGAACCAAATTTTCTTAGGTGAAATTGGTGTTAATTCATGAACATATTGAGCATTTTGTGGCTCTAAATTATCGAGATTATAGTCGACTTCCTCGACATTAGTTGCGTGACACCAATCCGGTGAGTTATTGAAATTCTGTTTTTCTCCAATAAATAAATCACTATAAGTATATTTACCAGTCGTTGAAACAAAGCTCTGGTCTGTTCCAATAACTTCTTGAGTGCCATCTTCAAAAGTGACGATTAACTCGCCCAAAATGCCATTCTTATCACCAAACTGTCCTCCATTTCCGGTTGTACTGATGCGGCCAGAATACCAACCGTCAGCCAAAACCGTGGTCCAGTCATTTTCAGAAGCTAATAAATCGGTAACATCAAAATATTGATATTGCAGAATATTGTTGTAAGAAGTGAAATCGGGCATGAACTGAGCGTATGTCACTCTTTGACCATTGATCATTGGATAATAGATTCCATGGGCGGTCATAAATAATTGTGCCTTTTTAACTGGCTTACTGAGATCAAAGTTTTTCCGTAAATATTGAACTGGACGTAAACGTTCATCAGGAGAAGCTTGTTTTGGCATTGGCTTACCACCAAACATAGCAGCCAAATCGAGTTTTTCTTCTTCAGAAACGTGCGCTTGTTTAGGCTCAATCCATTTAGCATCCCACGTTTTCAATTCTGTCGTAAAATACATTTTTTTGGACCAAGGACTGACTTGTTGATCTTTATCAAATACCTTAACTTGCCAAGAATACGTCGTACTTTCCAACAAGATTGATAAATCAACCTGATAGTTAGCTTGGTCAGATTTCACGAATCCTGAATTAAAGACTATTTCTCCCGTTTCATTTTGAATAATTAAATTGAAACCTAGTTGATAGTTATTTTGTTTATTATCTTCAGTTACCCAGTTAAACATTGCTAATCTCAATGGAACAAGAATTTGATCTTCTGAAATAGACAGATTATTTATTTTAGTTTTTGTTATTTTCATATAAGAAACTCCTCACATTCTTTTATATAATATATTGGTAATACTAAAAGGTAGGCTCATACTATGGACAAAACTTTAATTGACTTAATCTCACAAATTCCGCAAAAAACTTCAATAAACAAATTTGATCCTGAAAGTTTCCAAATCCAACCATTTGGTAAAATTTTTAAATACTATCAAACTTTGTCTGATGGTTTGAATCAACCATTAAACGCTGTTCAAAGAAGCATTGCCATTTCCATGCAACCCTTTGGGGACACTCCTTGGCATATTCATAATTATATTGAGTTGACTACTGTCATCAATGGTCAAATACAATTAGATTTTCCCAAAGAATCGATAAAATTATCAAAAGGACAAATAATTTTAATTGGCAAAAATACTATCCATACGATTAGAAAAATTAATTCGAAAGCAATTGTTTTTAATATTGCTATAACTGTCGATTTTTTGACACAAGAACGGTTAAGGATTTTAAGGGACGTCGGAACTGTTGCTAAGCTACTTTTCTCAGTTTTACAAAATGAAAATATCGAACAAAGTGAATATAATTTTTTTGATACATCCGATAGTAAAAAAATCCAATCCATTTTAGAAGAAATAATTTTTGAATACTATCAACCTACTTTTGGTAGTCAACAGATCATCAATTTAGATATCTTGAAATTGTTAGTTGAATTAATTAGACTACGCCAATCAAAACAGCCAAAAATAATTGCTGACAAAACATCTGATATTTTTGACATGTTAATTTATATTGAGAATAATTTTAATAATTTGACTTTGACAGACATGGCGAAAACTTTTCATTTTCATCCAAATTACTTATCAGCAAAACTAAAATTGGCTACCGGTAAATCTTTTACTCAGCTGATAACACTGCAAAAACTTAATACCGCAGCACTATACTTAGTCCATTCGAATGAAACCATTGCACAAATATCGGAAAAAATAGGATACTCTGATACTTCCTATTTTTACCATGAATTTAAACGATTCTTCAATGTAACCCCTACTCAATTTCGAGTAAAGAATCAAGTCAAACAATAAGTCTATCAATAAAAGGCACTCTTCATTAGTTGAGTGCCTTTTATCATACATCGTTTATGATACAACTTGACTGCTTCTTTGAATTTGTTTCTTTTTAGATGATGGCAAGATTTTCTTACCGATATTAAAGAACAAACATACTACCATCATTACAAAACTAGCAATAATTCCAAAAGTAAAAGCATCATTTCCTGATTGAATGTTGAACCAGCTCAAAATCAGTGGTGTAAAAATTCCTCCCAAGGCATTTAAAAATTGGAAAACTGACATTGAAACAGCTAACTCAATCGGTTTTGAAACTAATGAGACATAAAATGGAATAGTCGACATAACAATTGCCATGGCAAAACCTGATAAAATTGCACCAATCAAAACAATTACAATATTATTTGCGATTCTTACTAATAAGAAAGTTAATGCTAAAAGAAAGAATCCAACGGGCAAGGCCTTATCTTTAACTGCATGATTTATTTTTTTCATACTAAAACCGGCGATAAAACCACCAATTGTACCAACGGCATTAACGATACCAGTAATACTTGTACCACCCAATTGTTTTGAATCAACGATAATCGATAAATTTGTTGGATAGATAGTATAAATAATTGACATAAACAGACCAATTATTGATGCATAAAAAACATACTTATTTAATCCTCCTAATAAATGAAGTGTATTAACTTGTTTGTTGTTATCCATTTTCACAACTTTATCCTTCGGCAAGAAAAATAAGACAAGTAAGAAAACTATAATTGTGATAAAAAATGCGTAGTATGTATGAACCCAGTTATTAGCACCCAAGAAACCGCCTAATAACATTAAAATGATAGAGCCAAGACTGTTGATAGCCGTGTTCTGTCCCATCATTTCAGCACGGTCATCGCCATCAAAAAACATTGAAATTAACATTGGAATAATTGGATTAATAAAGCCAAGTCCAAGTCCTAAAAGAAGTGCGCACATTAATAACACATTAACACTACTGTGAAATGCTAACGGTAAGAGACCACCCAAGGCGCTGAGAGTGACACCTATTAAACCAAGTACTTTTTTTGACATGTGAACAGCTAAAAAACTAACTAAAAAAGTTGCGATAACAGTTCCAAGACTGGGTAAAGTGCCAATCATTTGAATTTTAGCAACGGATTCTTTAGGAAATGATCTGATAATTGCACTAAAAGCACTAGTAATGACCAATGCACTCATGGTTAAAAGCGCCATACTTAAAATACCAATACGAATTTTTAATTTATTCATAATGTTTATCAAACTTCTTTATTATCTTTGATATGTATTTTTCGAAGATAGATTTTCAAGCTTGAAATTAAAATAATTCGAATTACTACCTTTCTATAATCAATATGATAGCGCTTCCTGAAATTGAAAATAATAAAGAAATCGAACGATAATAGTGTTGAAATCAAAGATTGGTTTAAATAAAAAAAGCAGACGTCATCAACATCTACTTTTTAAAATTATTTTTTAATACTAACTGTCAATTCACTATCTTTAGAAACAATCGCCAATGCCAAACCATTGAACAAATTAATATCATCAAAACTCAGATTTTGATCAATAGGATTACCATTTCCACTGGCGATGAGTTTGCCACCTTTTACTTGTAACTTAATTTCATCGTTAGCATTCTCAACCAAATTGCCTTGTTCGTCGATTGCCATTAACTTGTAAAGTGTCGTTGTTTGTCCTTCATAGATTTTGCACTTCTTGATTCGAACGGTATCACTATTAGTGAATCTTATGTCAGAAGCTACTACCGAGCCATTTTCATAAGCAAGGACTTTGATTGCACCAGCTTCAAATGGTACCTCCCAAGTAGCTGAACAATCACTTACCTTTTGTTTGCCGAAGCTCTTGTCATTGACGAATAATTCAACTTCTTCGACATTACTAAAGGCTTTAACGGTAACTTTGCCGTCTTTATCCAATTCTAATTGCTCTTTATTCCAACTAGGCATCAAATGCACCATTTTCTTGGTTGTCCAGTGAGCTTGGTAGTAATAATAGTAATCTTTTGGAAAACCACACAGATCAGCAATTCCAAATTGAGAGCTGATTGCGGGCCAACTAAATGGTGAGGGTTCGCCGTAATAATCGAAGCCGGTCCACAAGAAGACGCCACCCATATAAGGATTTTCGTGCAAATATTGCATGACCGTTTCGGGATGTGCTGTACCGCCTAAACCTGGGTCCCCTGGTTTTCTGATTCCTGGTAAAACCATTGAGAAATATGAACCAAAGTTATTACATTGATCCAAATCACCACTGTCTTTATAGGCGCCTCTTGTTGAAAAGTAAGAAGCGTTCTCAGTACTCATCATTGGTAAATCGGGATATTTTTGATGAATTAATTTAGCGCCAGAACCCATAACACCGGCTTCAGGGTAATTGACACCAAGCACGTCCAAATTCTTAACGTAATCTTCATCAATGATTCCTTCAGGAGTCAATAATTCTGCACCGATAATCAAATGTTCAAAATCGAACTTCTTGATTGTTCTAACAACTTTTTTAGCAATTCGGCTACCCAGTGGTGTATTACCAACTAACTCTTCGTTTGAAATTGACCAAAAAGCAATTGATGGGTGCATCCGATCTTTTTGTACCATCTGTTGTAGGTCATTGATTCGCCAAGGAGAACTCTCCAACAATCGATTTTCGTCGATGACAATGACTCCGTAACGGTCACAAGCATCTAACAATTCTTCAGAAGCAAAGTGATGGGTACTTCGCCAAGCATTGACACCCATTTTTTTCATTACTGAAACTTTATAATCAACGATGTCTTGATTCAAAGCAGTCCCGACACCAACGAAATCTTGATGTTCACAAATACCGTGTAATTGGTAACTCTTCCCATTCAAAAAGAAGCCTGACGTCGTATAGTCGAATGTATGAATACCAAAATTCTTTTCTACTTTATCATTTGCAACAGTAAATTCCGCCTTGTAACAATAAGGATTTTCTGGAGTCCAAAGTTCAGGATCAGCCACTTTAATAGTGGTCTCAAACTGTTGAGTCTGATAACAGGCAACTTCAACATCACCAAATTGAACTACTTCCTGTCCATTTAACAGAACTCGCGGTGAAACGACTTGTTGAGTATCAGTATTGTTTTCAACTGTCAGTTCAACTCCTAATCGTGCGCCATCATCATTCAAAGACTTGGTATAAATGTAACAAGAATCTTCCTTCAAAGAAATTAGTGGCTTGTGTTCTAACCAAACTGAGCGATAAATTCCGGCACCTTCGTACCACCAACCTTCAGCGCCAGTTGTCGTATCAGCTCGAACTAAAATGACGTTGACACCTTCAGTACCATATCGAGCCATTTCAGTAATATCGAAACTAAAGGCATTGTATCCGCTATTATTATGTCCTAAATAAGTTCCATTCAACCAGACATCAGCCATCCGCATGACTCCGTCAAAATGCAGAATTGTCCTTGATTTTTTAAGATCACTAGTATCTAATGTGAAAGTCTTACGGTAATAACCGCAGGCATCGGGTTTTGAGCCGCTCATCAACTTCTCAGGTTGATTGATGTAGGGTGATTGCCGATTCCAATCGTGAGGCAAATCTACTTTTTTCCAATCCGCGGACAACTCTGAGGTTAAATCAGTGTCGGCCAGATTCAGTAAACCTTGTTGCTCATCGCCTTGGGCAATCAATTTCAAAAAATGACTGCCTCCGGCACTGACGGGCAGACGTTTGCCCTCTTCTCCATTAATAGGTGCGGTGATTCCTCCCAGAGATACAGCCTTTTTAGTCGTTTTATAAGGGACACGCTTCACTTCACCATAATGAAACATCCAATTTTTATTTAAAGATTCTTTTGTAGTCATAATATCAATCCTTTCATCATACTTAATTTTAGACAAAATACCGCTATGCTATAATGTCCATAAGCGATTTTAAGCAAACGCTTACTGCAATTTTCCAACTTGGAGGTACATGGATGAAGGAAGATTTTAATAATTTAGATACTTCGGCCTACAATGGTCCTGAAATCTCCACTAACGTTCCCTTAACAATGTTTTATAAACGAAAGAATTCTCAAAAAGTCCTGTATACGATGCTTCAAAATGGCAAATTTCATTCTTTTGAAGCTCCAGACTATCAAAAAATGCACCGTGATCGAGATTTTGAATTAATGTATGTCTTAAAAGGACAGTTGACGAATTATTTAGAAGATCAAGCGTTCACTTTCCAAACTGGTGAAGGCTGCCTACTGAATCCCCAAGTCAAGCACACGGAAAAATTACAAGACGATTGTTTAGTAGTCTTTTTGAATTTGTCAGAAACACTATTACGCCAGCTTTTAGCCGACATCGAACTTGAAGATACAGTTTTTGCATTTTTGAAACACAATCTTGATGACAAAAACGGTTGGCAACGGAATTATTTGAAATTTCATCGCCTCAATAGCAATTCTGATAGAATTTTAAAAATCATTTTGGATTCGTTGCAACAAGAAATAACTACCGTCAAAATTGGAGCAAAATATTTTCAAAGTGGTCTAGTATTAAGATTGTTAGCGGAATTAGAAGATCAACATCATTTTCAAGTTATCACTAACTTACTTGATAATTCTAAGCAAGATTTTCTGGCTGATCGAGTTATCGAATTGATCGATAAAAACGCTGGTAATATTTCTCGAAGGTCTTTAGAGGAACAATTACATTACAACGCTGAATATTTAAACCGACTTTTGAAAGAAAAAACTAAGCAAACGATAACTACTTACTCGCAAGAAGTTCGAGTCCATCGAGCTCAAGAGCTATTAACGACAACAGATTTAACTGTTCAAAATATCGCGCAAAAATTAGGATTTAGTAATGAAACTTATTTCTATCATTTTTTTAAAAAACATGTGAACTTATCCCCTAATGTTTATCGAAATAAATTTACAGAGCGTGGAACAAGCCGTTTAGAACCATAGTTAAACAACTAAGCCAAAAAGCCTGGTAATCAAAACGATTACCAGGCTTTTTATTTGTATTCGAATAAATTTTTATAAGTCACCTATTAGCTGTTGACTGTTTCAGTTGACAAGAACTTAGGATTTGGTGTCACGTGGAATGATTTGGCCAAATCTCTCAAGTCATCATCAGTGATACTTTGTAAGATATTGCCACCTTGAGCTTGAATAGTAGTATAAATTTGGCAAGCTTTTTCAACTGTTTCAATCAAACCGTAAACTTCATCCATACTGTCACCACAAGCAAAAATTCCGTGATGTGGCCACATAACTACTCTAAATTCATTCATCTTATCAGCGGTAGCTTGACCAATTTCGTTGGTTCCTGGTGTCATGTAAGGGATGATACCAACGCCTTCTGGGAAGACTACTAAAGATTCTGCTTGCATCTTCCACAATAGACGACTAATGCTGCCTTCATCTAATTCGTGGGTAAATGATAATGCTACCCAATTAGTTGGGTGACAGTGCATGACGACTCTTTGATTTGAATCTACTTTTTGACGTTCAATGTGAGTCATCAAGTGTGATGGGAATTCACTAGTTGGTTGTCCGACATCATTGAAGCCCCAAAGAAGGTCAACTGAATTACCTTCATCAGTAATTCTAACTAAGCCGGTATCACGTTCTGGATAATTGTGAACGTTCTTGAAATAACGTCCAGTACCAGTTACCAAGAAATATTGTCCAGCCAAAGCTGAAGCATCAAATTTGATAGGAATATTTCTAATTGTTTTATCCAAGTCATCAAATTGATCAACTTCGGCTTGAGTTAATCTGAGACTGACATTACCGCCATTTCTTTCGTCCCAACCATGTTTATAAAGTTCATTTGTAATTTCAGACATTTTTTCAACAAATTTAGAATCAATAAATTTCATAATAATTAGCACCCTTCTTTTTAGTTACGTTTAAATTGGACATCTTTTTCATATTGGTGAATATTTTCAAGCCAATCAGTACCAACTGGAACATTATTTTGCAAGCAGAATTCGTCCCAAACAGCTCCAAATGGATATGATTTCAATTCTTCGGTTTCAGCTAATCTCGTTGTGAAATCAAAGTTTAATTCAGCTTTCTTCAATTGATCGATAGGCTCAAGCATAGCTTGTAAAAAGGCCTTTTGAGTTGCACGGGCACCAATTACCCAAGCGGCAACTCGATTGATCGTGGCATCGAAGAAATCAAGTCCAACATTAGTCTTGTTCAATTCATTGTCACGAACCAATGAACGAGCAATTCTGGTCAATGCATCATCGAAAATAACCACGTGATCACTATCCCAACGAACCGGACGGGAAACATGCAACATCAAACCTTTACCAAATGGCAAGAAGGCTGAGAACTTATCTGAGACGTCTTCTGTTGGGTGCCAGTGTCCAGCATCAATAGTCCAAAGCTTATTTCTGGTCAAAGCATAATTGTTGTAGAACAAGTGTGAACCAACAGTATATGATTCGATTCCAGTACCGAACAACTTACCTTCAAAGGCTTCGATCGTATTCTTTTCGTCGTACTTCTTTTCAATAATTTTATCGAGTGATTCAATCAAACGACGGCGTGGTGTTTCCTTATCTATTGGATTGTCCTTAAAACCATCCGGAATCCAAAAGTTATTGATTGATTGTTGACCTAATTCTTTACCAAAGTAATTTGAGATTTCACGACTGATCTTGCCATGTTCGATCCAGAAATCACGGACATCTTTATCAGGACTAGCTAAAGTGAAGTTATTTTTAACCATTGGATGTGAGAAAAATGTTCCATTCATATCCAAACCAACGTGTTCTTTCTTAGCCCAATCGACCCAGTAACTGAAGTCTTCAGGTCCAATATCGTTAATACCCTTCTTTTTACCATTTGTGACCGCATAAATAGCGTGAAGTTGAACTTTATGAGTACCAGGAATAAGTGACAAAGCTTCACTCAAATCACTTGTTAACTCATCCGGTGTTCTGGCAATTCCAGGATAGTTACCGGAAACTCCGATACCCCCAGTCAATTCTTGGCTAGGATTTAAAAAGCCATGAATGTCGTCTCCTTGCCAACAGTGAACTGACAATTTTAATTTCTTCAATTCCTTTAAAACTGCATCAGTGTCAACGCCGATTGCGGCATAACGTTCTTTTGCTTCTTGATAAGCTTTTTCTACATTTTCTGAACTAACCATGTTTATCCCTCACTTACTTTAATTTTTCCTTTAAGAAAATCTTGATAATCCTTTAAAATATCGCCATATTTATTAGTTTCTGGATAAAATTCATTAATTTGATAAGAATTTCGAATCATTTCTCGTGCATCGGCAATGTTATTGATCTCATTTTCAGTGATCATCTGAACTACTAAATTTCCAATTGCGGTAGCTTCACTAGGCCCAGCAAAAACAGGAATATTTGCTAAAGTACTAGTCAATTGATTTAATAATTTAACGTTTGAACCACCGCCAACGATGTTCAATGCATCCAATTTGTAGCCTAATATTTGATTGAGATTTTCTAATTCGTTCGCATAATACAAAGCTAAATTGGAGTAAATTGCCATTGCAATTTCACCCGGAGTTTTGGGAACAATTTGACTTGTTTTCTTACAATAATCTTGAATTGCTTGAATCATATTTTCAGGATTAATAAATGATTCATCATTTACATCAATGAATTGTGCAAACGGTTTTTCTTGGCCGGCCATCTCAGCTAGTTGAGCAAAACTATATTGATCATTCAAATTGTGTTTAACATTTTGAATCATCCAAAGTCCCATGATATTTTTCAAAAAGCGATAAGTTCCATAAGCTCCCCATTCATTGGTGTAATTACTTTCAAATGCTAAATCGCCAATCTCAGGCACATTCAATTCAGTTCCTAATAACGACCAAGTACCTGAACTTAGAAAGGCCCAATGGTCGCCAACTCCTGGAGTTCCTAGAACCGCTGAAGCAGTGTCATGCGTGGCAACAGTGATGACCTCAGTTTCTGGAATATCATATTTAACATGCCAGGCATGGCGAATATTGCCAAGAACCGTACCCGATTCAACTAATCTTGGAAATTGATTTTGATCAACGTGGACTTTTTTCAATAAATCTTTATCAAATAAACCTTCACGAAGATTCAACATTTGTGTCGTCGAAGCGTTAGTAACCTCAGTAACGGCATTACCAGTTAGTACGTAGCCGATATAATCAGGAATCATCATTATTTTGTCAGTTTCTTTTAATTCTTCCTTATTTTCGGTATACAACTGATACAAAGTATTAAAGTTTAAGAATTGAATTCCGGTCTTTTTGTAAATCAGTGACTTGGGCACATCTGTTGTCAGTTTTTCCAAAGCATCTTTAGTCCTTGAGTCACGATAACTGATAGGATTTTGAATCTTTTTTCCATCCATACCGACTAAGACGTAATCAACAGCCCAAGTATCAATTCCGAGGACAATGTCGTTAAAGCCTAATTGTTTAACTTTCTCTAAACCTGTAAAAATCTCATCGAGGATTTGATCGATTTGCCAACAATCGTGACCGTCATCTTTTTTAAAACCGTTCTTAAATCGATGAACTTCTTGTAAATCAATTTTGCCATCTTTAATTTGGCTCAACATCAAACGACCACTAGAAGCTCCAATGTCGACTGCAACATAAGTTTTTGACATTTCTTTTCCTCCTTTTTTTAATTTATATTATTGGATAAAATTATTAATCATAACAAAATGTGATATATTTAAATTACTTAATCATTTTAGAAAAGCTCTTGTATCAACATTTCATAACTTAATATAACCGCTTACATGATCACCAACAATGTCAGTAATACATTCCTTTAGTAACATATTTACAGGAGGCGTAGCCGATGGATGCCAGAATTCTAAGACGTTTAAAGCAATACGAATTAATTGAAATAGAACAAAAAAAGACAAACCATCACGTGGATGATTTGCCTAATTACGCTGTCAAAAAAGAACCGCAGACCGGTCAAATATTAAATGATTACTTTTTTCGCAATCGAGATGTTTATATTAGCAAACACAGTCGTTTCGCTGATTATCCGGAACATTCCCACCAATTTTTGGAAATGAATTATATGCTCAGTGGAACCTGCAATCAAATAGTCGATGGAAAACCAGTTCATTTAAATCAAGGTGATTTATTACTGATTGATGTCGGCTGCTCACATTCAATCAAACGCCTGGGTGAAAACGATTTACTAATTAATTTGTTATTTAGGGATAAGAATATCAGTATCAATTTTTTAAATGACATGAGTCGAACTAAATCAGTTCTTTATGAATTTTTAATCAATCGAGCCGCGGGCGAAAATAATTCGATCAAGTACATGCTCTTCGGTAAAAATATCGACAATGACATCAATAAAACCATGGAAGATATCATCACCGAATACTATTCTAAACGTGAATTTTCAAATACTATCATCAAATCATATTTATCAATTCTTCTAGCCAAATTAGTTCGCCACTATCACGTGTCTCCCACCACAAAAGATCCGCAACAACAGATTATCATCAAAATTTTAAAAGATATTTCTCAAGATTATCAGAGTTTGAACCTAACAAAGCTGGCCAAAAAATATGGCTACAATAAAAACTATCTCAGCAACTTTATCAAAAAAGAGACCGGTTCAACTTTCAGCACTTTGATCATGAAACAACGACTAATTAACGCCCACACCTTAATAACCTCAACCACAATGCCAATTTCCGACGTAATCGATGCCATTGGAATGAAAAATCGAACCGATTTTTATAAAAAATATCGAGATTACTATCACAATAACCCTGGTGACGAACGCTAAAAAGAATCATTTTAAAATTTGGATAGTGTTGAATTGTCGTTTTGCGGACAATAAAAAAAGCAGTTAGACCAATTTTGATCTAACTGCAACTAAACGATTTTATACTTTAAGTTTTTTTAGTAGGTATGCTAAAACAGCAATAAAACACCATAACACTGCTGCACTAAAAAATACTGTCTGAACACCTAAAATGTCACTTATCCAGCCAAAAAATAACGTCGCTCCAGAAAATACGCCAGTATATATTGAATTCTGTAAAGCATACACTGAAACTAGCATATCATTGGGAGCTGACTTTTGAACGAGCGTCGTTTCAGGAACATCTTTTATTGCTGTACTGATGCCAAGTAACGTTGAAAATATCACTACTGAAATTGTCGACTTGGTAAAGGCTACCAACAACATTACACCACTACCTAGTAATGATCCTAAAATAATAGATTTTATGATATTTTGGTCTAACCTTCTGGCAAGAAGGTAACAACCAAAGCTTCCTAAAAGAGCACCAAGCATATATCCTGCATTTATATACCCCCACCAAGCAGAAGATGCGTGTAAAACCTGATGAACGAAAACTAATATAATTGACGAAACCCAAACAGTATCCGCAGCAGTTCCCACTAAATCCATAAGAGTCACTGTACGAAGCAAATGAGTTTGTCTGATGGTTTCGTATCCAGTAGTTAATTGCTGCCAATTAGAAACCTTTTTTAAACTCTGATCAGTGTTGGGTAACATCCACATCGTCGCTGAAGCACCAAATGCAAGTATGATGCTGAATATCAACAATTGGTTGATGTGGAAGAATGTCAACAAGATACTTCCTAGAGCCCAGCTACCAACTCCCAAAAACTGATAGACGCTGCTCAATAAACTGTTTGCCTTAACTAATTGGCTTTCAATAACGTAGTACGGTATCAATGCTTCACTAACAGGTTCGGCAAAGCCGTCAAGTAGCGCAATTAAGATTACAATCATATACATGAAGATCAATCGAATATTTGCCAATCTAATTTGGGAAACAGCTAGTACTAAAAACAGAAATAAAAATTTTCCAAACTGAGTAGCCCCTAATATATGATTCAATCGCCATTTACTAGTTATTAAAGGAGTAATTAAACCTGAAATCATCATTGTTCCTGTTAATAAGACAGGGACCAGAGATGTCATAAAAGCATTCTGAGTTCAGCTATATACCGAGTTGATTACCGAAATCGTATATAAAGTATCTCCAATATTAGCAATTGATTGACCAATAAGTAATGTTACAAATGATTTGTTTTTAAACATTTTTAAACACGTCCTTAGTTAAATTCAATTCAGAGGATGGGAATAAAATTTCACTCTAAATTGGACTGACATAAGAAAATGGTGTGCATTTCAAACAAGTCATTTTCATCTTCCTTTCTTTACTTTCACACAAATAAATTTGTAAAAGGTTCACTTAACAATCAAGATATAATTTAACTATAATAATAATCTAATCGCATATCAAGAATTTCTTGTCGTTATAGTTTATATCTCAATAGATTCATTGTTCAGTTCTCCACCAAAATCAAATTCTATTTTTCATTTTTACTATTCAATTTGTCGCATTGAATAATTAGTTGATTAGTTTCTTTTGCCGGATCAAGTTTCATTGAATACTTGCGACCATATTCAATCATCGTATGATGTGCTTGGTGTAATTCCTCTGGTGGCATCACACTAACGATTTTATTCTCAACTTGAATAGGAGTCGCTTTTTGATCAACAAAATGCAGTCGCTTTGAAATAGCTGACACGTGCGTGTCAACTGCAAAAGTTGGTTGATTGAAAACATCACTCAAGACGACGTTAGCCGTTTTTCTCCCCGCACCAGGAAGAGCCATGATGCCCTTTCTAGTTTCTGGGACAACGTCATTTAATTCGTTATGAACGATGCCGGCTGTTTTAATAATATTCTTAGCCTTGTTGTGAAATAAGCCAACGCTTTTAATAATTTGCTCAACATCTTCTAACTTAGCATTCATTAAATCCTTAGGTTCCGGATATTTAGCAAACAAAATTGGCGTTACTTTATTGACCGAAACATCCGTGGCTTGAGCACTCAAAATAACTGAAACTAAATATTGAAATGGTGTTCTGGAATCGAGAGATGGGCCAACTGGTCCGATATCTTCTTCCATCTGACGAATTGCCCAAACGATTTGTTCATCTTTTAACATTAGTATCCCAACTTCTTTCGACGGTCTTGTAATTGTTCTGCTGTCTTTATATTACTCTTTTCCCAACTAATTAAAATCCGATCCATATATTTCAACGAATAAGCTTGATTCAAAACGGCTTCTCGCAAAGCCAAACTGATCAATTCAATACTGTAATGGTCGTCGTCGATCCACTGATGAATTTGTTCTTGCTCAATCGGCGAAATTGGTCGCCCAAATTCAACCTCGATTTTCTTGAATAACTCTTCAGTCTCCGACATCAATTTATTTTGTTTATCCGAGTCATGTTCTTGTTGCAAGAGATTTTTCAGACGATGATAAATTGGTGTCAACGAATAAATGTCACGTTGTTGATGATGGTCAACGATAGTTTTCAACTCAATAACGCCTAATTTGATCAATCCTTGAATAATTGTATAAATACTGGCTTCGTCCATTCCCGTATCGTTAGCTAAATCCTTTGCCATTGGAAATGTGACGCCTTTTTGAGCATACATTGACAAACCTAAATAGACGATCAAGTCTTGTTCGGTCATGCCCAATTTATGGTAATTTTTTAAAATCAAATTGTTGATACTAGTACTGCCGCTGTCAACGAATTGATTAAATACCGCATCTTCCATTAAATTCCTCCAATTAACAAAAAAAGCCCGAGAATCGTCTCGACTTTTTTTAGTTTGTTTTAAATATTATCGATAATTTGAATACTGTCACCAGTTCTAAAGTCAACTAGATTATAACCGATAGAGCCATTTTTCTTTTGGAAAGTTACTTCCCAAGTTGGCTTATTTTTGTACAGTCCTAAATTGATATGCAAAATCTTTTTAGCACCATAACGATCAGCTACACCGTCAATGATTGTTTGGCGAACTGGAGCGTTATTCTTATTAACAATTTCTGTCTTACCACTTTTAGCATTGATAATAATATAACGATACTTCTGCTTCTTCGTTAAGCCACCAACTGCATAATACTGTTTTTGGCGGGTGTAATTGCCGAAATAATCAGGTTGCACGATACCAGCTTTTTCTTGGGCGATATCATTAGCTTGTGATTTGGCACTCGAATAAGGGGCAAAAGAAAGGTTTAAATAAGTCAATACTGAAACAATTGCCAAGGCAATCAGAGATATGGTCAATAAAATTTTTGTGCTTTTAGTCATAATACTTCCTTTTCGTAGTTACAGAGATAAGTATAGCAATCTTTTATCAATTCAAAAACTCATTTATATCTTTTTTAATCGTATCCATATCCTCATTTACGACCGGCAAACCTTTCGGCAAGGAATCCAAGATAGTTTTACCGTAACTTTTAGTTAAAATTCGATTGTCTAACAATAAAATCACGCCACGATCAGTTGGCGTTCGAACTAATCGACCGAGTCCTTGACGTAGTTGCAAAATAGCGTTTGGTAAAGAATCGACCTTGAACACATTGAGATTTTGTTGCTTCAGAATATCTTGCTTTATTTTGACATCTGGTTGTTCAGGTGATTCGAACGGAATCCTTGTTACAATCAAAATCTCGAGCATCTTTTTAGGAAAATCGACCCCTTCCCAGAAGGAATTAGCTCCTAGAAGAACTGAACGGCGACCGATAGCAAAACGCTTTTTGATTTTTTCATTTGAACCAGTAACACCCTGAGCTAGAATCTCCCACTTCTCTTTAACATCCGTTTCCATCAACAATTGATAGACATTACTCAACGTATTTAAAGAGTTGAATAAAATCATCGTTTGATGATCCATATTGTCCAAAATATCAACGATATAACGTGTAACCATTTTGTAGTAGTCATCGCTGGTTAAACTTTGAATATCCGGCAAATCAGCAGGTAAATAGATCTTACTATTCTTAGAAATACTATTCATATCAGGTAAAATCACCATTTGGTTGATCTGATTTTGATTCAATTGCGTATCCAAGATAAAGTGTGAAAAATCCTTTTGGACGGTAATTGCCGCACCAATCGCAAAAATTTGGCTGAAACGTTGTGTCGTCTGATCAATCAAAGTATGTATATCAAATTGACGCCAACTAATTTTTAAAGTATTGACTTCATAATAATCACGCATTTCCAATTGAACCCCAAACTTCTCTCCGTGACCTTGAAGAGCCTGAGCTAATTCATCTAAATTGATGATTACTGAACGCAATTTAGCATTTTCAATCGTCAAATTAGAGATAACTTTAGACAATTCAACGGAAATAAAGTTCTTTTGGAAATTATATTGATCAAACAAAGTCTCAACTCGATTGGAGATCAATGATAATTCAACAATCAAATCAGACAAGAGATCGAGTAACTTTTGATTATCCTTACCAAAAGTATTGTCGCTATCTAATAGCGAAACGAACTCTTCACGGTCTTTGAACTTAACTTGATTTTGAATATAAGAACCAAAGATATTATATTCCAGTCGTTGCATCAATTCGTCGACTGCTTGAAAATGAGTTTCCATCCCCTGCAAGTCTTGATAATTCCATAATTGGGTCGTAACTTCTGTGAACGCATAACGAAGCGTGACACGATTTTGGTATAAGATGTCACTAATTTTCTTAACATACTCATTCAATTTTAAGAAATCAATCGTTGGCGAACTAGCATCCCGCAAGCTACCGGCAAAATGATTAGCTTCGTCAATCACTAAATAAGAATTTTTACCCCAAAATGGACTGTCCAAGTGACGAGCCAAAAATGACTGGTTAGTTACTAAAATTCGCGATTCCATATAGTGATTCTGTTGGTAAAGCCAAAAATCGTCTCGTCCGAAGATCGTATTTTCTTTAGGTTCACCACGATGTCTAATAATGCTAAACAAGGGACTGTTGTAATTTGTTAGATGCAATTCACTCAAGTCACCAGTGGTGGTCATCGTCAGCCAAACCAAAATTTTCATCTTTAAAATGGCGGTATGACTGTGTAAACGGTAGTTATCTAGAGCCTCATAAAAACGGTCCAAATCAATAAAATTGTAACTACTCTTAACGATTTCCGCATGGTACTCGTTGTTTGTAACGGAATTCAGTAACGGAATCGACTGATCGACAATTTGTTGCTGCAAAACTTTCGTCGTTGTTGCAATTACGAGTTTTTGATTGATATTAACTAAATAAGACAGTGGCAACAAATAACCAAGGGTCTTCCCAGCCCCAGTTGGAGCTTCAATTAGATTCCATTTTTTGATTTTATCGCGATTTTGACTCGTATGATAAATGTTATCCATCAAATTAGATTGATTGACTCGATAATCAAGGATGCCATCAAGTAATTCTTTTTTGGCCTCTCGACTCTTCGGATATTTAGTTGTGTGATCGATTTTTTCACTAACATGGAAATCTTTTTTTCTTAAAATCAAACCGTTTCGCTCGTATAAATACGCTGGCAAAACTGCTTGACGTGATTCTTTTTCACGTTCCTCTAAAATTGTCTTGAATACTAGATTTGTCTCTCGGATAGTATTTTTACCAAATTTTGCTAACAAACGCAGGGTTTGCAGTGGTAATTGTTGAATCCGTTTGAGAATGATCAAGAACAATTCTGCAGTCACGTGCGCATCGCTATTTGCACTATGTGGATTTTTGTGAACGATGCTTAAATAATGTGTTAAATCTTGTAGTTTATAACTACTAATTGTTGGAAAAAGTATTTGCGATAATTCAACAGTATCGATTGCTTTGACATTGAGTTGGTTCATTCCGATACGTTTAAGTTCACGATTTAAAAAGGTCAAATCAAAATTCACATTATGTGCAATAAAAACTCGATTTTTTAAAAGTTTAAAAATATCAGGTGCAACTTCTTCAAATGTTGGTGAATCTAAAACATCTTCATCACTCAATCCCGTTAAAGCAGTAATTCGATTAGGAATCGGTACTTTGGGATTTATTTTTTGATCATAAATATGTGTAATCTCACCATTTTCGATAAGGGCACAGCCGAATTGAATTATACGCCCGTTGTCATGCCAATTTGAATTGGTAGTCTCTAAATCAACAACAGCGTAAGTGTTTTTCAAATCATTCACCTCTCATCTTCATTTCTCTTGTAAATCAACAGCCTCATTAATCTTCAAGAAGTAAAGATATTTACCCACTACGGGTTTATTTTTAATCGCTGAAATCGCCTTGGCATACAAGTTGACTTGGCCAGAATATTTTTCGATCAATTCTGCCAAATTGTTATCACTAACGCGATCTGTCTTGTAGTCAAAAATAACGATTCCTCGATTCGTTTCAATCACTCCATCAATAATACCATGAACTAATATTTTATCGTTAATAGAATAATCTTTGGAAGTGTTTTTAAATAATTCTTTAGCCGACATCAAAATTGAAACTGGATATTCTCGACTGACAGTTTGAGAATTTTCAATAATCAACTTACCTAAATCGCTTTGGTAAAAGTTGACTAAACTCTGACAATCAATCTTTTCAGCTAATTCTCCACTCAGTAATTTTTCATTAACTAATTGATTCAACAATTCAGTAAAATCAGTTAATTCTGGTGTTTTTTCAAGTCCAATTTTTTGTAGAACCAAATGTGTTGCACTACCAACATCGGCAGCGGTCACTTTCTTAGTCTGAGTCAAAAATTTTGGTTTAGCAAATGAACCTAAATTAAAGCGCGACTTATCTTCCAATAAATCATCTGACATTTCCGATTCGTCAGGGTCAGCAAACAAGCCTTTGATTTCAGAAACAGATTGATAAGCGGTCGTATCAACAGCTCCTTGATATTGGTATTTAAAGTCCAAGATGTCTTTGACGGTCTTTTTAAATAGATCTGATGGATCCTTTGGAACGGTCTTAGGAATAATTATCTTGTTCTGATTTTGGTCTTGAGTTTGCGGATGAATTAAGTTCAATTTCAAGAAACAAGCTTGATTCCCAAATTCATCTTCATCGATTGCACTTCTCTGCTGGCCACTTAAAGTACTCATACCAACTAAATCTTGGAAACTTAAGGCTTTGATACGAATCGATTCATTGATAACACCTACATCAGGTGTGACGTTGTCCCACATCTTAAATGTGTCTGCAATTTCTTTTGTAAAACCAAACATGATCAGTTTCTGTTTAGCACGAGTTAAGGCAACGTACAATAAACGCATTTCTTCAGAAATAGTTGCCAATTTTCTTTGACTACTGATGACGTTTCGCTGAATCGTCTTGTACTCCAACCGAGTTTGATTATTTGCCAGCGTGATTCCAATTCCGTTGTTAACATCAAACAAAGTTGAACCTTGAAAATCTTGTTTGTTGAATTGTTTTGCCATATCCAAATAAATAACGATTGGAAATTCCAATCCCTTTGAGGCATGAACGGTCATAACTTTAACAGTATCATCGACCGCTTCTATACTGCTAGGTTGAGACAGATCCTTGTTCAAATCTTGCATTCGTTGGATGAAATTGATGAATTGGTGCAAACCTTTATAGTTAGTTTCTTCGTAAGCATCGGCTCGTTGATAAAGGGCGTGTAAATTAGCCGCTCTTTGTTTTCCACCTGGCATTCCGGAGACGTATTCCAATAATCCGGTTTCTTGATAAATTTTCCAGATTAAACGCGAGATACTATTTTTATTAGCGAATTCACGGTAATTTTCTAATTGAATCAGGAATGATTGCAATTTATTTTTAATTTCAGGCTTAGCATTTTCAGCAGTCAAATACTCTTTTAGTGCCGTGAAATAATATTCTTGTTTATCGACTAATCTAATTTCTGCTAATTCTTCTTCATTCAAACTTACAATTGGCGAACGCAAAACAGCTACTAACGGTATATCTTGGAATGGATTGTCGATTATTTGTAACATCGACATCATGATTTGCAATTCAGTGGTTTGAAAATAATTTTGAGCATCGGTCACCATGACAGGGATATCAGCCTTAGCAAAATAAGAGATCACATCGGTATTATTTTCTTTAGTTCTCGACAAAATAGCAATGTCGGAATATTTCAAAGAGCGCATTTCCTTTTTCTTACCGTCATAAATTTGAAAATCGCTCTTCATCAATTTCTGAATTCTTTTGGCGGCATTTTCAATCAACAACTGTCGTTTTTCAATTTCTTCATCATCGTTATTAACAATCAAATTAAATTCGTTTTCAGTATCGACTGATTCTGGGAAATCTGTTCCTGGATCTAACTGTGATTTTTTATCATAAACAATGTCTCCAATTTTTTTATCAAAATTACGTTTAAAAATTTGATTAACAAACAAATCAACTGATTTTGAAGAACGGAAATTTTTAGATAATTGGATCAATTCATTGGGATTATCTTCCTTTTGAAAATCATCATATTTCTTGGCAAAAATATACGGTGCTGCTTGTCTAAATCCATAAATCGACTGTTTAATGTCACCAACCATGAATAGATGATTGTTGTCATATGATAATAGCTGAATAATTTTTTCCTGCATTGCATTGACGTCTTGATATTCATCAATCATTAGTTCATGGAATTTAGTTTGATAATAACTTAAGGCTACCAAGTGATCATCAACTGGTGTTTGTAAAATCTTAACTGCCATATGTTCCAAATCATTGAAATCTAAAGCATGCCCGTTAATTTTCAACTGAGCATATTCTTTAATGAAACCACGTTCAACTTCAACTAATTTAGTGATGATCTTTTGAGCATCTAGAAGTGAATTTTCCAAATCAGTTTCTGACAACACGTAAAAATCATCAATCAAATTATCAAGTTGCTTTTTGACATTAGTTTTGATTGTTTTAGCTTCTTCAACAAATGATAGATCTTCGCCTTCAGTTTCGTCTTTTTTCAAACGTTTAGCAGCCATTAACTTCAGACCCATCAGTTCAGTTCGAAAATCTGAATAGCTTTTACCTAATAAATCATTTTCTAAATTTTCAACTGCTTCGCGCGCAGCTATAAATGAGGCATCCAATGATTTCCAAGCTAATTCATCGCTTCCAGTAACATCAAGTCCTTGCCCTATCAAATCTAAAATTTGTTCCAAGCGGTTTTTGATTTGTGGGACAGCTTCATGTCGATAAAAATTTGAATTTGAAAAACTATCATCAAATTGGTAAGTCGTCACTAAATTATCGAGCCACTTTTCAGTTTGGTCGTTAGTAATAGCAAAGTCGTAAAGTTTAAAAACTACATCCTTTAAAGCATCGTCACTTCGATCATCAGTAAAATTATCCGTTAAAGCTAAAAAGTCAGTATCTTTTTTATCATAATATTTGGTCCGTAAATTATCGTAAGCTTGCTCTTTCATGAGTGATTGTTCAGTCACATCGCTTAACAAACGAAAATTAGGATCCAAATCGATCACGTAATAAAACTTTTTAATAATACTCAAACAAAAAGCATGCAGAGTACTAATATTAGCGACTGGAATCTTAAAAATTTGTTTTTGCAGATGGCGTGACACTTCTTGATCAGTTTCATTAACAGCTGCTTTGATACGTTTTAACAAACGCTCTTTCATTTCTAAAGCTGCGGCATCGGTAAAGGTTGCTACCAAAAGATTATCGATATTCTCACCATTTTTTAGCATTTCCAAAATTCGTTCAACTAAAATCGTGGTTTTTCCAGAGCCAGCAGCCGCTGAAACCAGGATATCATGTCCGTGATGAGTAATTGCTTTTTTTTGATCCGCTGTCCACTCAGGCATCTTCTTCACCATCCTCTAAAATTGCTTGGATCTCTTTAATGACATCTTCCTTATGATAATTGACAATGTCATGATATTCGTTTTCTGGTAACATGGCGTCAAATTCGAAGACTGGACGATAATCACTGTACTGTAAGCCAGTGTTTCGACCGTAGCGGTAAGGATTAAGACTTAATTTACCAGAATAAATTTTTTCACCAGCTTGTTTGATCAAGTGTTGATTGTAATTAAGTATTTTAAAGAGATCTTGTTCAGTAACTAAATTGCCATCACTCTTCTTAACTACCGGTGAAGTTTTAGCTACCGCCCCCTTTGAAGTTCTAGCCTCCAAATCAATATTAGCCAGCAAGTTTTCATCGTTGAGTAGTAAACCATTCAACTGAAATTTTTTGAAGACTTTATTTTGAATATCGGTATTTAAAATTTTAGCATCAAAATCTTTTTTATTGATCAAAGACTTATCGATTGGAATCAGTGGATTTTGAATATGTTCATAAAGTGCCCCACCAATTTTAGTGTTAGTTGATTCACTCAATAGGTTCAAATTGTTATAAACACTTTGAATGTAAGTTGGCATCTGCATAGTGATACCTTCTAAAAATTGGGCAAAATCAAAACTCTTGTTACCAGACTTGTAATCAATGATTGTCAGATAAGTTAAATTATCTAAAACCATCTCGTCGATTCGATCAATCTTTCCACGAACATTAATCTTATGACCACCGGAGATTTCATAAGACAATCCTGGCAAATCTTGTTTGTGATTGAGCCGGCCAAAAGTTACTTCTGATTTTTCTGGTTCAGAATTATTGCGTAAGAATTGCAGTTTCATATTCTTCACTAATTGAATTAAAGTAGTCTTCAACTTATCCGAAATATATTGCATTCTGCTCGAGGTTGTAAAGATACGATTTTCTGGCAGCAGTAACTGTGAATCGAATAAATCACTGACTAGATTCTCAATTTCACCGTCTTCTAGATTTCTCAATGAACGATTTGGTTCTTCGTGTAAGAATTTAACCAAGCTATCCAAAACAGCATGAAAAATTGAACCCGTTTGAGCAGGTGTAACTTCAAATAATCTTCTTGGACGCAAACGTAAACCATATTTCAAGAAATACTCATACTCATTCATGTAAAAAGTTTCAAGTTGAGAAATTGAAACATTGATATTTTTACCATACAAAGCCTCAACCGTTGCTGGTTCAAGTGGATAGGGGATGTTTTGATAATCCAGTGAACTCAATGCAAAACTAGTCGTTGGTTCTTCATTCAAAAGAACTGAACGAACGTATTTCCAAGCATCCGGCAAGTCAGTTTTATTATCTAGAGCGCAACGAGAAACCCGGATCAAGTAGTTTAAACTAGATGCTTTAGAACCTAAATATTTGATCACTTGATCTTCTCCCACGTCGCTGCTAACTGGATTCAAGAGAATATTTTGTTCATCCAAACGGAAATGATTCTTAATTCGAACAACATAACTGGAAAGGTCTTGTTGCTTATTGTCCTCTGTAAAATTAGGATAAGTAAAAATCAACCTTTGTAAACTGGTCGTAAAGGTTAAATCATGCAAAAACGGCTCAGAATTATTCATTACTTCATCTGGTTCATTTAAATATTTTCCATCTGTAAATTCACCATTCAAAAATTGTCTTTCATCATCAGTCACAATATCATTTGAAACTGTTGTTCCAGGCATATTATTAGTCGTCGATCCGAGAATGAAAGTGATTTTTCGATCAGTTGGTTGGATCATCCCAATTTCAGAGATGCTGACAGAGTCAAGATTTGAAGGAATTTGCGAATAAGTAGCATTTTCAAAAGCTGCATCTAAAATAGCAATAAAGTCTTTTGCATTGAATTCTCGCTCTCCAAAAACCGACACGTATTCATCTAAGATTTGGTTGAACAAGTTGACGATTTGCTCCGGTTGATTAGCCAAAGTCAAATTGTTATCTTCGGTTGCTTGTTTTTGCCAAACTAATAAATTATCAAAAACGTGATTTTGTTCTAAAAAGTTGTATAAGAAACTGACACTTTCTAGAGAAGTATGAGATTTTTTTAAAAATTTATCTAATTGTGAATAAATTTGACTGACGAAATTTTTAATTATATTCACTAATTCGTATTCGTGAATTCTAATTTTGTCGACGACAGGATCTAATTTCACCTCGGGTTCAAAATCATCTCCTAGCCAAGCACGTTTGGTCAGTCCATTCGTCAAAGCATAATTTTCAGCTAAATCGATTGCTTGACGAAAGCCTGGTAAATCATTTTCAAAAACTTCGGGAATTAGTAATTCAGTACGCAACAAGCTGATAATATCGTCAGTTTGCATCCCTTTATTAACGATTGCAAATAAAAGATCTATCAAACGCTTAAAGGGATGATTTGCCATCTTCTTTTGCAAATCAATGAAGTATGGAACTTGATTATTTTCCATAAAGGACTCAATAAATGAGCCATATTCAGACAAGTCACGTGCCAATATCAAGAAATCTTTATAACGATAATTTTGCGTAGCAACCAGCTGACGAATATACGTACTGATAGCAGAGACTTCAGTTTGTTTATCAGTACATTTCCAAATTTGAACTGAATTTTGACTGTCTAATCCACTCTTTTTAATGTTGCCGACACTTGATTCAATCCAATAATTCTCTAATTTTTGTAAATCAGAACTAACTCTACTTACGTTTGCAAAAACATTTCTAGTAATTATTTGCTTTTGCTTTGCAAACTCGTGTAATTGCTGATATGTTTTGCCTGGACGATAATAAAATTCCGACAAATCATCATCTTTTAGGACCGGTTTTTCCATCACCAAGGAAATATTCAGACTGCCACCATTGACTAACATCGACTTAACCAAATTAGCTTCTGTTGCAGTAAAAGAAGAAAATCCTTCGATGTAGAAATAATAATGTGAGGTCCCTATTTTAGTGTTGAGAAAATCAGCTAATGCATTTAATTGAAAGTCATTAGTTTGATAATCTTGAATCCGCTGCAAATAGGAATCATACATCAGATTTAATTCCTTGATCTTATCAGTAAAGATTCCTTCTTGATTATTATTTAAAGCCAGTTCGATATCATCTGGTTGAACCTGACCATTCATGAATTCATTGAATTGGGAAATCATTTGGTCGATGAAACCAGGTTTATCAATCATCCCAGCAAAAATTTTTAAATCAGATTTATTTTCTGCCACAATATCTTTCAATAACATGGCTGATTTAGTCTGACTCAAAGTTTCTAAATTATACTCACTAGTATCACGTAAAAAGTACCATGCTAAACGTGAAAAAGAGAAAGTTTGAACATTATGCGTTGCCGCTAAAGTTTGATCATCTTTCTCGAAGTGTCTGAGAATATTGACTTCTGATTCGAATTTTATATGATTCGGTACTAAAAAGAAAAATTGCCCTTCTGGATCTTTTTGATAATCCGTTGAAAACAGTTCCATCATCTTCTGATGGTGGTCAAATTGATTTTTACCTAGTACAAAATTTAATGTCATTATTCTTCACCCGCAAAAATTTTATCATAGTTGGTCGTTATAAAGTGGAAATTACAGCAATAGATGTATAAAATGAAGTTTTAGAGAAACTGAGGTGAGCATGTGCTTAAAGGAATAGGAAAAAGTCATGGGAAAACTATTATTATGGGAGAACATGCGGTGGTTTATGGCTACCCTGCATTTGCTATCCCCTTACTTACTACACCCGTGATCGTCAAAATGAAACAAACTAATCAAGAAAATTCTTTAATTTCCAAGTACTATGCTGGAAAAGTCGAACAAATTCCTGATTCGCTGTCAGGTGTTAAATTTTTGGTCAATCTGCTTGATACAAAATTAAACACAGATAAAGTAAATTACGTAATCAATATCGATAGCGGTTTACCGATCGAACGTGGAATGGGCTCATCAGCTGCCATCGCTTGTGCAATCACTCGAGCCTTTTTTGATTTCTTCCAAGATGATTTAACGCATGAAGTACTACTAGATTACGTCAATCAATCCGAAACCGTTACTCACGGTAAAGCTAGTGGATTAGATGCTCAAACAGTCAGTTCTGACGACCCAATCAAATTCAGTAAAACTGAAGCACCAAAACACTTTAATTTTAACTCGGATGGCTTCATTATCATAGCTGATTCGGGAGTAAAAGGACGTACTAAAGAAACCGTTGCCGATGTTCGTCAGATGTACGATAACGAACCGCAAAAAATTGGCGCTTATTTGAAACAATTAGGTGACTATGCCAGTCAAGCTAGTGATTATTTGGTCAAAGGGAATCTCAAAAAGCTGGGAATAGTTTTCACGCTTGCTAATGAAGCGTTAACTAAATTGAATCTGGCCATTCCTAAAACTGATCAATTGATCGAGGCAGCCAACCGCGCTGGCGCCCTTGGTAGTAAAATAACTGGTGGTGGCCGTGGCGGTTGTGTCATCAGTTTGGCACACAATTTACCTAATGCTCAGATGATTCAAAAAGCACTCATCAAAGCTGGAGCACAACAGACCTGGATCCAGCCCTTATCAATCTACGGAGAGGATGAAAACTTTGAGTAAAACGGCCCGTGCTTACACTAACATCGCTTTAATTAAATATTGGGGCAAAAAAAATCAAGCATTAAAACTCCCCTATACCAATAGTTTGTCCTTGACTCTCGATCGTTTTTACACTGATACCAAAGCGACGATCATTGACAACAACGAAGATATTATTTATTTGAATAACGTATTGTTAGATAAGACTCAAAATAAAAGAATCGTTAACTATTTGAATACAATTAGACAATTTTATTCATTTACTGACCATTTTCGAATCGACTCTGTTAATCACGTTCCAACTTCCGCTGGTTTTGCTTCATCTGCTTCTGGTTTTGCCGCACTAGCAGCTGCAGTCAATTCCACTAAAGATTTGAACCTTGATCGTCGTCATTTGTCGATTTTAGCTCGTAATGGCTCTGGTTCCGCAACTCGTTCAATTTATGGCGGCTTCGTTGAATGGCATGCTGGTTCTAGTAATGAAACTTCTTACGCAGAACCAATTGACGAACATCCGGACATCGATTTATCAATTCTTTCAGTTGTGATCAATTCACACCAAAAGAAAATTTCTTCAACCGTCGGAATGGAAAATAGTGTAAAAAGCTCCCCTTTTTATTCAAATTGGGTTACACTGGTGGCTTCAGAGATAAAAGAAATTAAGCAAGCAATTGCTAATAAAGATGTTGCCAAAATTGGTGAAATTTCCGAACACAATGCGATGAGCATGCATGCTTTAACGCTTTCAGCCAATCCCTCTTTCACGTATTTTGTTCCTGAAACTTTAAGAATTCTTCAAATAATTCAACAATTACGTCAAAAAGGCATCCTTGCGTATGCTACAATTGATGCCGGTCCAAATGTTAAAATTATATGTACGAAGAACTCGATCAAAACAGTTCAAAAATACATTGAAGAGACTATTTCTAATGTAACTTGCGTTGTTGCTAATATCGGTAGTGGCATCCAATACATCTGATTCAAATTTGAAAGGTATGATATTTTTGTCTACAGGAAAAGCACCTGGGAAACTATATTTAGCTGGAGAGTACGCTGTCGTTGAAACCGGCTTTCCTGCTGTTTTAACTTCCGTTAATAAATACGTGACAGTTACTATCAGCAGATCAACTAATGGCGGTACGATCCAGTCTAAAAACTTAAATAAGGAACTGATTCATTGGAACCGTCAAGGAACTGAACTAGTCTTCGACGACTCTGAAAGTCAATTACAATACATCTTGGCCGCAATCAAATTCACCGAAAAATATGCCCTTGAACGTGGCATCAAATTGGATTACTACGATCTACTTGTAACGAGTGAACTAGATTCTCAAGATGGTAAAAAATATGGTCTCGGCTCATCGGCAGCTGTGACTGTTGCGGTAGTAAAAACTCTTGGAGACTTTTACCACTTAAATCTTTCAGCGATGGATATTTATAAGATTTCTGCAATCTCACATTTATCCGTTCAAGGAAATGGTAGTCTCGGTGATATTGCCGCTAGTGCCTTCGGTGGTATTGTTGCTTACTACTCCCCTGATCGTAACTGGATTTTCAATATGATTCGTAATCATAGTATTTCTGAAATTTTAGCTCTTGATTGGCCTGAACTAAAGATTGAAAGCTTAAACTTACCTGACGATTTAGAACTTACCGTTGGTTGGACGGGATCCCCCGCTTCGACCTCCATTTTAGTGGATCGAATTGCTTTAACGAAAGCTCAAAAAGTCAAAAAATATCAACATTTCTTACAAGCTAGTCGTAAAAACGTTGAGAAACTGATCGATGGCTTTAGAAATAATGATTCCGCATTAATCAAGCAAATGTTCAGTAAATATCGTCAATTACTAGATGATCTAGCTGACTTTAGTGACGTTCATATCGAAACTGAATTATTGACCAAACTTTGTGACATTGCCGAAAACCTTGGTGGTTCCGCCAAAACATCAGGTGCCGGTGGTGGCGATTGTGGAATCGTCTTGAGTGATAAGAACTTAAATGTTGCTGAATTAAAAAAGGAATGGCAAAAAGTTGGAATCACTCCCCTTACATTAAAAATCGGAGAAATAATTGCCCATGCCTAAACAAGATGCCCAAATTCAACGTAAAGTTGAACATCTTTTCTTAGCTGAAAAATACTTCACTGACGAATCTGCTGCTGATTTTGACAGTGTTCGATTATTACATAATGCATTACCAGAATTGAGTTTTAATAATATTGACCTTTCGACTCAATTCATCAACCGAAAAATGTCTTTGCCAATCTACTTCAATGCCATTACTGGTGGTTCGAAGCAATCAACTAAGTTCAATACTGAATTGGCACAATTAGCTCAAAAGTTAGATATTCCCGTCTCCAGTGGTTCGATGGGTGTTTTTTTGCGTCTGCCCGAGACCAAAGCTTCTTTTACAGCGCTTCGAGAAAATGATCCTAAAGGTTTCGTAATCGCTAACGTTTCTGCTAAGGCAAATGCTTTGCAAGCTCAGCAAGCAGTCGATGCTTTGTCGGCCAATGCTTTACAGATCCATTTGAACGCTATTCAAGAACTAGCAATGCCAGAAGGTGATCAAGAATTCTTTTGGCTAGATAATATCAAACAAATTGTCGCTAAACTCAGCGTTCCAGTGGTTGTTAAAGAAGTCGGTTTCGGATTATCAAGAAACAATCTGGAAGACTTGTACAAAGTTGGCGTTAAGTATGTTGATATTTCTGGTTTTGGTGGAACTGATTTTGCGCAAATAGAGAGTTCTCGAAATCACGAACTGGATCTAACTTATTTAGATCAATTTTCGCTTTCTACAGTTGAATCACTACTAGAATCGATTCCCTATCAAGAGAAAATAACTATCTTTGCTTCTGGTGGAATTAGAACACCGATGGATGTCATCAAAGCTATCCGTCTAGGAGCCAGTGCAGTCGGTATGTCAGGTTTAGTGTTGCATCATCTACAAAAGTATTCACTCAGTGAAACAGAAATATTCTTTGAAAAATTTGTCAAACAATTGAAGCTGATCATGGCCGCAATTGGTGCCAAGTCAATTCAAGACATTAAAAAAGCTCCCATCGTATTCGATGAGAACTTAGTCAATTACGCCAAACAGCGTCATATTATTTTACCGTCTTAATCCTTTAGGATAGACGTTTTTTATTTGTTGATTACTGTAGCGACCCCAGCTGAAGAGTTTACCTTGGTACGATAAACCAATCCACTTGTTGTCAAAACTAGGTCGCTGCTCTAAAATAATCGATTCACCGTGCAAATATTTTTCAAATTGCTCGGCATTTAATTCAAAAATAGTTTTTAAATCATCAGGTTTGAGTGCTAATATCCACGCGATATCAGGCTCGAACCTATTTTTTTTGAATTCACCCAATTTCAAACCATTACGCAGAATGTGTAATCCTTTGAAACGATTATCCAGACTGGCTGCTTGGTACAAGAAATCACTTATCTTTAGCCAGTTAGTTTCAGCTAAACCATTTAAATTAGCTTTTGCAAACTTCTCAACGAATTTTACGTCATCTTTTTTGACACCATTGTTGATCATTCGCTCACGAACTTCACTAATTTCTCCATCTTTAACCAATTTACACATAAAATGACCTTCGCCATTAAATTTATCAGGGAACATCCTTAAAGCTTTGGCTAATTCTGGATTATCATTTCCCCATTCGGGACGACCATCTTCCATACCTTGATATTTCTTAACTGGTTCTAAGTGCATATCAGGATATTTTTTCAAAAACCAATCGACATTTTGTTCATTTTCTTCCGGTGAAAAAGTACAAGTTGAATATACCAATATACCACCAGGACTTAAAAGTTTATATGCCGAATCCAAAATATGCTGTTGGCGATTAGCACACTGTTCAACGTAATCTAAGGACCAATATTTGACGGATTCAGGATCTTTGCGAAACATCCCTTCACCAGAACAAGGCGCATCGACCAAAATCTTATCAAAAAAATCGCCGAAATTTTTTTCAAAGTCTTTAGGTGAATTATTCGTCACCACTGTATTACTGATACCCATTCTTTCGATGTTAGAAGACAATACTTTAGCTCGCTTAGTATTTATCTCGTTACTGACTAAAAGTCCCTGTGAAGCCATTTTTGAGGCAATATAAGTTGTTTTCGAACCAGGTGCAGCGCAAAGATCCAGAATCTTTTCATTTCCCTTAGGATCTAAAATTTCTGTAACATACATTGCACTGGGTTCTTGACTATAAACATAGCCAGAAAGATGGTCGATCGAATTACCATTGATCTCACCAAAATAACCGATTGGACTGTATTCGATCGGTTTAGCCAAGGAATAAGAAACATTTTGATAATTAGGTTTCAACGGATTCAACCGAAAAGCTTCTTGACTATCTTTTTGAATCGCCGCAAACAAGGCTTGACCACGGTCCCCCATTAATTTTTGATACTTTTTTTGAAAATCTGAGCTTAATTCAACCCTCATTTAATAATTCACTCCGTCTTTTTTACAAAAATAATCTGTGACATACCGACCAAAATCGTGATCAATACTGAAACTAAAATAAATAAATTGAACGTATTTTGACTAATGATTGCAATTTTCCAATTAACTGCAAAATATCCCAACACGAACGGTACCAACGTATAAATCAAATAACGCACCATTAATCCATTTCGATAATTATTCTTTAAATCACCAGTCAAGTGCGAACGTGATAAATCATACTTCAATGGTACTAAAATATAGAAATCAACGATTAAAATCAAAACAAACAAGAAGACAATTCCAACGAGATACATTTCACCATTGTTAGTCGTTTCAACATTCGTAAAATCATCTGTCTGTGGAACGTATTTATGCGTTGATTTTACTTTCATAATCTTTTTGATCTTAGCTAAAGTATCTTTATTACTTAAAGCATTCCCATCCAAAACGGTGGTAACTTCATTCAAATGAAACTTTGATCTAGGCTGATTCGGTGAAAGTGAAACTAAAGTTTGACTATTCAAAATATCGGCCCCATCAAATCCAACATTACCAATCACTGAAATATAACGGTCATCGAGTTTGATATAAGCTTGTCCTTGTGGCTTATACGCTTCTAGTTGAGAATTTTTACCTTGAATTGCAAAAGGAATTTGAGAAATGAAATCATCTTCTGAGAAATAGCGTCCACTAGTGATTGGTAATTTAGTAAATTTTTTATGACTGTAAATATAACCCAGATCACTATTACCCTTATCAAAGAAGATCAATTGATACGATGACAGTTTTTTCGTCTCACTTAATTGCGTGACGACTGTTTTCAAATTCTTCTTCGATTTAGTTTTCAAAACTAGGGCTTGATCGCTCATCCCTAGTCGATTCATCGTATTGTTGTACTTGATCGAGTCACTTTTTGAGATAGCAACTCCGGTCAACAGGACAATTAAAAAAATAACAATACTTGATATTACTTTTTTCATTAATTTCACCTAATTTATTTGTCTTACTGGTATCTTATTTTACACTAAACAACTAATTATTTAACCAAGTATAATTGATCATGAACTAAATCATAATGTGAATAGACGCGATTGATCTGCTTGATCCGCGAATCGGTTACTAATTTAGCCTCATTCCAAAATTCTTTGCTGTCAGTAGCACCGTCGACTTCACCGATCAATAAGAAATTAGCATCCATTTTTCGCATTTTTTGTAAAATTTGCAGATCGATCTCTTCTCTATCCGGACTCCAAGCAATGATTACGTTATCAACTTGAGAACCATACTTGGCTAACGCGGAAATGGCATCCAGAGATTCAACTTCAGTTACAAGTTGATTGCCAGTCTGATCGTGTTTAGACCAGCTCAAATTATCGGTACAGTAAGTTTTTACTCCCAAATCTCGTAAGCCTTTTGACAAATAGCCGTTACCTGCCATTAGTTCTAAAAAACTTTGATCAGGAAAATCGATTACTAATTGTTCCACAAAATCCTGTGTGATAGTAGCCCAGTAACCAAATTCTTGTTGCAAAAATGTCCGCAATTCGCCTAAATCATGATCGAATTTTTCCAAATTATTTGACATCTCTTCAAACTCTGGTGCTGACAAAAACATATTTTTTTGCATAATCGAAGTGATTTCCGATTCACTTAATTGCAATTTGGGAAAATGATACTTTGGCAATTGCTTATTTTCCAAGCTAGCAACTATCCGTTCAATCAATTTAACTTTAAGATTAAACATATTACCATTTGGTAAAACTGCTAAATCGCTTTTTAAAATTTCAATATAATCCATCTTTTCTCCTAACTATGCGTTAGATTATGTAATCAGTTTACTAGACTAGATTCAGAACATAAAGAAATTATCTTTTTCTAAAGTTTTTTCGCCAAAACTGTACATTTATTTCCAATAATTTAGAAAAAGTGTAATATCTTAAGTAGAACATATAAGAGGTGAAACATGGCAGAAAATAAAAGAAGACGTCGGCCTCAAAAAGAAGAAGAAACGGGTTGGAAGTTTTGGCTTCAGACTATTGCAATGACTGTTGCAATCTATGCGGTCTTCTTTTTAGGGTTTAAGTTTATTTTGGCCAACGATCAAGTATCTGGGCCATCAATGCAACCGACTTTTGAGAATGGAGATAAGGTTATTGCGGCGAGACATTCAAAGATTTCTCGTGGGGATGTCATCATTTTAAAGGCCCCCGATGAACCTGGTTCATTCTACATCAAGAGAGTTATTGGTCTACCAGGAGATACTGTCGTTTCAAAGAACAATAAATTGTATATCAATGGTAAACTATACAAAGAGGACTTCCTTAAAGCTGGTTCCAAGAAAAAAGAGCCTGACACTAGTCTATATGCGGGTAAACCTTACAGTTACACGTATGATTTCACTTTAAGCACATTGGCTAAGAATTCGCCTGAATATAAAGAAAGATACAGTGAATCTTATCTAAAGAAAGTTGAAAAGACTAATAAAGTTCCAGCTGGAACCTACTTTGTTTTAGGAGACCATCGTACAGTATCAAAAGATAGTCGAATCATTGGTTTTATTAATAAGAAGAGCATCGTTGGAGAGGTTAAGTGGCGTTATTGGCCATTGACTCGATGGACAGTCTTTTAGTTTTAAGTTTAGACAAACTTATTGGAGGTAGTTTCATGGACAAACCAAGTATTGCTGAAATGATCATTCAGTATGAAAAAGATAAGGATATGAATGATACACAATTTGCTTTTGAAAGTCATCTTTCGGTTGAAAGAGTTCACAACTTGAAGTCAGGTGAATACGCCGCAACCGCTGATGAAAAGAAAACTATTTTAGAATATATTAAGTTACATCAATAAGAAAAACGACAGCCAAAATTGGTTGTCGTTTTTTTATTGTCGTTTTAATTTTTGATAAACTTTAGGATCATGAAAATAAACAAAGCACCCTTTGATGCCCCGCTTTAGTAAAACATTCATTGAATTTAGGATTATTCGCTCTTTTACTTGGTCAAGATCAGTTAAATCTTGATTGTGACGTTTTTTGAAGGCCTCCTGGTCTTCATATTGCGTGATATCAATTTCGATATTTCCGTCATCTGCCAATTTGACCGAGGGTCCCATAATGATTGCAACGTAATTTAAATCAAAGCCTTGAACCGTGTAAATCGAACCAACTTCATCGATTGTTTCCGGCTTTTGGGCCCAAGTAGTTTTGGAGTAGTTGTACTGATCCCATGGCAAATGAAATTTTCCTTCATTGATAAAATGCTTTTTGCCATCCAAAGTGGAGGGATAATCAGCTGTTGCAACGATTCGTGACTCACCCATTTGCTGATTTTTCTGTTTCAGATCTTGGTACATCTTTTCGGCATCGGCGTAAACTCGAAAATCATAATCGGAATCCATTGTTAAATAGTCGCCATTTTCTTCAAATATTTCATCCAGATGTTTTTTATCAGTTAAATCATCGATCCAATTTAATACTTTTGCTGGTGCCTGCATACGCATCTGTGTTTTTAAAGTCGCCGAAGCAAAATTGATTCGTTTCGGAATAATTTCTTGTAACAAATTCTCTGACCAATAACTTTTCAGTTTCAAAACTTGGCGTGAATCAAAAACAAATATTACCACGGTACTCAATTTGATTATTTCTTGTAACTGATTCTTTTGGCGAAAATTATTGTAATTATCACTCTCACTCAACAAAAGATGGGCTTCATCTATCACAACAACATCAGCCTTTTTCCCGGTCTTGTGTGCCCGATTGATAAAAGTTGTTGGGCGTAGAAATCGATTCTTGCGCAACTCAGCAAATTCACCAGCATTTTCTTGATAGACCTTTAATAATTCGGGATGATTGACCAAAAAATAATTCTGAGTTTGATTTACTTTAGTCAATTTTTCCAATTTTAAAAAGAGTTGCGTCAAGATGACACTCTTCCCCGTTCCAGCATCCCCATTTAATTGAAAAATGGACTTCTGCTGGTTTTTCAAAGCATCCTTAGTAAATCCTAATATTTGCTCAAAAACGGCTTCTTGTTCGTCTGTAAGTTCCTTATTTGGGAAAACTGATGTTAACATAATACCTCCAAAATAAAAAAGCCTTGCGGCTTTTTATTTTTCATCACTCTTCAAAATTCCACCAACTGAATAATGATCCTTGGCCATTTCATTCAAAACAACGTGAACGTGTTCAGCAGGTGCTCCAGTATTCTTAGTAACAGCTTCAGTAACGTCTTTTACAAGACCTTTGAGTTGTTCTGGACTACGGCCTTCGATTAGGTCAATGTGTACTAGTGGCATAGTTATTTCTCCTTTTTGGTAATTCGTGGTTAAATTATCTCACAATTTGTTGGGATTTTAAATGTTAATTTACTTACTATCAATGGCATCAAAACCACCTCACTAAAAAAGAGTCACATAAAACTAATTGTGCGACTCTTTCTGATTTTATCCGATGGCTGGATTCTCGCTACATACACAGATGTAACAACAACTTTATCCCTTTTAAAGGTAAGAGCAACCTTCTCATTACATACACGGATGTAATAATTTTTCTATCCATCTTTGGATTACCAGTAACCATATAAATATTTATTTATACTTACATCATACATAATTTATTTTGCTTTTACAATATTCTCTAATTGAAATATTATAATGAGAACTTTTTTATAATCTAAATAACTGTTTAGTAAGTAAAGATGTTTTGAACAATTAATCTTCAGACAACAAAGTACTCACACGCTGAAGAAGAAAGTTAATCTCCCATACCAAAATCTGTAACGGCATAAACATTATTATTTTCTGGTGAAATTCCTACAGCAAAACCACCAGCAACATAATCTGGCGTCAACGTATTTTGAGCATGCACGCTATCTCCAATAGTAGAATCAAAAATATGTTGAGCCCATTTTGAAATATCTGAGTCTACTGCTCCACCATATCCAATGTTTTCTCCAACTGGTCCATGTTCATAAACATAATTAGCTAGATGGGACTCTTCACTAAAATCTGTTCCATCAGGTTGATTATGTCCAATATCAGTATGTAATACATCAGTAGCATGGATTAATTGGCCAACTCTTACTTCAGCACCAGCTTGTAAATCGGGATCTGATTTCAATTCTGGTACATTATTTTTAACTCTAAATTCATTTGTTAATTTAAACAATTCGGAATTTAATTGTGAAATTAGCGCCTTCATTTTTGTTTCATTTCTTTTATATCTAAATGTTGCAGTGGTCTCGCCATTGCTATTTATTGTAATTTCCTTTGAAGTTGCACCAACAATATCATATCCAGATAATTCAGGTGCCTTCACAGTTATTGTCTCACCAATTTCGCCGTCTGTAACAATTCCTCGGCCAACCACATATCCATTTTCAGCACTTAACATTTGAATAGTATAGGGTGCCATTTCAGCTTTTGCATTCTTTACATATGTAAATGTGACAGTTTTATCACCATCAACAGTTACATTTTTGGTAGCGTCACCTTTTACAGTATACCCGTCTACATCAATTGCCTTTGCTGGATAATTATCACCAATATTAGCCTCACTTGTAGTTGACTTGGCAATTTCTTTGTCATTCTCATCTACAAATTTAGTTGTAATAGTAGCTGTCTTTGGTGCAACGGCATCCTTAGTGTAGATAAATGTAATTGTTGAACCCTCTTCAGAAACCTTTACCGACTTATTAGCTTCGTCAGGTGTATAACCTTCTACAACTGGGGCCTTAGTAGAATAATATTTACCAACTTCTTGATTTTTTACTACCTCATCTGCAACTAATGATTGGTTATTTTCATCAACAGCTTTAATCGTTACATTAGCTTTCTTTACTTCGGGAGCTTTTTTAGTATAAACAAAAGTAATTTCAGAACCGCCTTTTTTAACTACAACGGTTTTATTGGTCTTATCAGGCGTATAACCGTCAATAATTGGTGCTGCAATTGTAAAATCTTCACCAATGTTTTTATCTGGCGTTACAGTATTTGGAAGTAATACTTTTTCAGTACTATCAATGGTCTTAATTGTAACATCAGCTTTTTCATCATTTGGTTCTGCTGTTGTATCAGCATTTTTACGATAAACAAAATTAATCCGTGAAGTTCCATCTGGACTAACCATTGTGCCATAGTCATGACCTGAGAGTAATGTATATCCATCAATGGCTACAGGCGTTTCTGCAATATATGTGCCTACTTTTTGATCTTCAAGCACTTTGGATTTGGCAATCTCGTTACCATTCTCATCACTATAAGTTAAAGTAACATTTGCAGTCTTATTTGTTTCTGTTTTCTTACTCTTGTAAACAAAAGTAATTGTATTGTCGCCATCTTTGCTAATTGTTAATGCTTGATTGGCATTACCAACTAATTCATATCCGTCAATTTGATCAGCATTTTCATTTACTGTAGTACCAATTGCGGCTTGATCGGTTCTAGGTTTTTGAATTTGGTCACCACTTTCATTTACGAACTTAAGAGTATAAGTGACAAAATTGGACATCTCTGTTCCCTTATTCATTGTATAAGGAATATTGAAAGTTTCTCCATCATATTTAACTTCATAAGTTTGACCATTTTCTCCAGGTACTACCGTATAACCAGGAATTTCTGGAGCATCAATTGTAATATTTGAACCGAGTTTAGCCTTTTTAACTTCACTCTTCATAATATATGAATCAGCTGAATGAGTTGACTGTTTTCTATAGTTAATAATTATATTAACTTCTTTGTCCTTGTCAGGATCCACTGGCGTAGTAGTTGAACCACTGTTGCTATTGTTATTAGTGTCAACAACAGTATCAGCCATTGGAGAATTCTTTGTATAGTCTTTAGTACCTCGAGAAGATTCACTCGTCAAAGTAACATTAGTAGCTTTGATCCACTCATCAGTTGCTACACGATAATAAGTTTGTCCATTGACAACGACTTTTTCATCAGTCTTCCAAGCTGTATTGTCGGCAAGTCCACGGTTAGTGATTAATTGTGGGCCATTAGCAGCCAATGGATTTGTATAAAGCTTACTTTCAACGTTTGTCAAAACAATTCCTGATAAGTCTTGCTTTGATGTTTCGTCTGCTAGATCCATTTGGTTAGCATTGGCATATTCGTTACCACCAACTAAAATGTAAGTTTGACCATCATAACCTTTAACAGCTTTAGCGGTCTTCCAAGCAGTTCCGTTTGCTAATCCCCGGTTAGCTTTATGAATGGAGCTACTTGTAACGTCACTCCACAATTGAACATAGTTGCTATTAGCAGAATTGGCAACCGCCACATTATTTACGGCGCTGGCTTCAACTTTTTGTCCAAACATTGAAGCACTAAATAAGGTGATGAATGTTAAACCAACTGCTAACCAGCCTTTTTTTCCGTGTACTAATTTTACTCGATAAGTTTTATCCTCTAGTGCTTTTTCTAGGCGCTTCTTTTTGAAATCCATGTAATTTAAATCCCCTTATTTTAAATTATGAAAATACTCTCTTAACCCCTGCAATATTGCCACGGCTTGAATAGATTGAGTGAACTTGGACGGCATATGGCCATGATTCGATCATTGTGTCGCGGTTCAACAAGATACCAACGTGCCAGATAATACCTGTTGATGGATCGGTAAAGAAGATTAAATCTCCTCTTTGACGATTGTTGAAATTGATATGTGGAATTCTGTTGTCAGCCCAGTAATCACGACTGTTCCATTCATGACCTGGTTGGGCATGTTGAATATTTGAGATTGGAGCTGAATCAATTCCAGAAGCGTATAGAGCTTGTGTAACTAATCCAGAACAGTCAACACCATAAGCAGGCATACTTGCGGCACCCGAGATCCAAGGTTTGCCAAGATATTTGTATGCTTGGTTGATCATGGCTTCAATATGTTGTGAACGGGTACTTGTGATGTTTGTTTGTAGTGGTGCAACATATGAATCGATTCCATACCAGTCAGCTTCGGAATATCCCATGGCTTTCCAAGTTGCTAAATTAACAATTCCAGTAACTGGTAATCCTTTTCTAGCTTGTAAATTTCTAACACTTGAAGCAACTGAACCATCATAAATTGTATGTGCGTTTGAATAACCGAAATATCTTCTAACTAACCAAACCTTAATTCCTTCCACGCCGTTGTATAGGTCATAACCGACTGAACCGCCACTTGGTTTGATTTGTTTTGTTTGAATTTGTAGCCAACCATTTGGATTTTGGTAAGCAGGTCCTACAGCAGTATCATCACTATTTAGCCAGATATTGCCACCGATTTGGTAATAAGTACGACCGTTTGAATTGTCGACACGATTATATTTCCAAGCTGTATTAGCTTGATAATTTGCTTGACCATTTCTGTAGAATCCAGATTCGTTGCGTGAATAACTTGCTGCTCCCCATTGTTTAACACGTACGATTCCGCTTTCTTGATGTCCATAAGTTAAAACAACACTGTCCGCATTGGCATATTCGTTAGTAGCAACACGATAATATGTTTGACCATTGTAAATCAGTTTTTGATCAGTCAACCAAGCAGTATTACCAGCTAACTTACGATTATCTATCAAAGTACCATCTTGTGTATAAAGACTAGTGATACCTTTTGTATCAACAATACCTTTCAAAGGTGTGATGTTACTTGAAGTGGAATTTGCTTGTGTAGTAGCTGTTTGATCAGTTTGATCTTCTGTTGTATCAGCTTGAACGTCAGTATTCTCTGAATTAGCTGTTGCATTTTCTTCTGAAATTCCAGTGGAAGTTTCATCATCAGCTGCACTTGTCACATCCTCTGAGGTTTCAATACTATCCGATGAAGTGTTTTCAGTTTGGGATGGAGTTTCAGTATCAGTATTTGTTTGGGCTACAGCCCGTGATTTAACCGTTTGGACTGGTTGTTCGTTTGATGAGTCTGTTGTATCCGCTTTTACAGTTTGTTGAGACAAAGTAAGCGCTGTCAAAGCAACGCCACAAATCAAAACGGACTTGAATCGTTTATTCATATTTTTCTCCCCTTATATATGCATTGAAAATAATTAGAATCCCTAAAAACTCATTTTATAAACAAAATCTTATAGAATTTTTACTATTTTAAAAATTATCCCCTTCAATACAATATGATATATATGCCATAAACGAACGTATTTGACAGACTAATTTAAAATTAAATAGTGCCCCATAAAGTGTTGATATAACTGAATTTTTTTCAGTTGTATCAGCACTTTTTTGTTTGTGTCAGTTACGTTCGTATATGACAGCTTTTATCATAATTTTTATGTGAATAGTATAACATCAAACTAATTGATAAATGAAGACCCTTTTATAAATATTCGAGATAGGTTTTTCTCTTTAGCAATTCGGTAAACTGTACGTTCAGAAACACCACACTTTTGTGCTACTTGTTTTACACTTAAATCTGGATTTCGATACAATCTAGCAATTTGTTGTTTCTTTTCTTCAGAAAATGCTGGTCGCCCTAGGACTTTTCCATCTAATCGAGCTTGTCTTAAAGCTTCCTTAGTTCTAGTACGTAAAGTATTGACTTCAAATTCACTGAACATTGCCAACAATTGCATCATTAAAATACCAGTGGCACTTTCGGTATTTATATTCTCATTAATCGATTCAAATGCCACTTGATTAGATTTCAAATCTTCCAAAATATTCAATAAAGAACTCATTTTTCTTGAAACGCGATCCAATTTCACAACCGTAAAAGTAACTTGATAGTTATTTTTAGCCTTTCTCTTAGCCAAACGAATGGCTTTTTTGAATTCTGGTCGATTGTCCTTGTGACCACTAATTTTTTCCCCAAAAAGATAATCAATCTGATTATTTTTCAATATCCGCTTTTGAGCTTCATACCCAAGTTTTTGTCGATCTTCAGCCGTTGAAACTCGAATATAACCGATTCTAATTGATTTTTCATTTGAATTTTTTCCCATAAAAAAACACTCCCTTTTTAATACCATTTATTCGAATAAATAAACGGACAAAAATAAGAGTGTCATTTTATTAAATCTATTTCAATTAAAATATTTAATCAAACTGACTATTGTATAATTTAGCGTAAAAACCATTTTTAGCTAAAAGGCTTTGATGATTACCTCGCTCAATTACTTCACCGTGATTAATAACCAAAATTTGGTCAGCATTCTGAATTGTCGACAAACGATGTGCAATGACAAAACTGGTCTTCTTTTCCATTAAAGCAGTCATCGCTTTTTGGACATCAACTTCAGTCTGACTATCGATTGAGGCCGTGGCTTCGTCCAAAACTAAAACTGGTGATTCGGCGATAAAAGCTCGAGCAATACTCAAAAGTTGACGTTGTCCTTGCGACAGTTGGGTTGCATTTTCTGATAATTTGGTTGCGTAGCCATTGGGCAACTGTCGAATAAATTTATCCGCATTAGCTCTGATTGCAGCAGTATGGACGTCTTCATCTGTAGCCGAAGGTTTACCCAAACGAATATTTTCCATGATGGTCATGTTAAATAGAAATGACTCTTGTTGAACAACGGTAACTAACTTACGTAGATCACTTCGTTTGATTTGCGTGACATCGATTCCGTCTAACAGCACTTTTCCTTTTTCCAAAGGATAAAGGTTCGTTAAAAGATTCATAATCGTTGTCTTACCGGCACCGGTCGGTCCAACTAACGCTACCACCTCACCAGGATTGGCCGTCAAATTAATATCTTTCAAAATTAGACGTTTATCATAAGCGAATGAAACATGTTGAAATTCCACATGACCGGTGGCTTTCTTTAAACTGAGTGCATCTTTGACGTCTTTTTCTGGTTTCTCATCAATTAATTCAAAAACTCTTTGAGCACTTGCTAAGGACAACTGTAAGGTATTGATCAGATTCAAGACATTATTGATTGGTCCTGTGAAGTTTCTCAAATAAATCAAAAATGTAAAAATCACTCCGACGGTTATATTGCCATATCCACCAATAATCGAAATAGCACCGACAGCTGTGATCAACAAATATGCAATGTTATTAGTCATATTATTGAAAGGTCCGATTACTGAGGATAGTGACTGAGCCTTAAAGGCTGATTTGGTATATTGTGCATTAACTTGATCAAAATTTTTCAAAGTTACATCTGTGTGATTAAAAAGTTGTACTAATTGTTTCCCTGAAACAGTCTCCTCAATTTGTGTATTCAATTCACCTAAAGAATTCTGCTGAATCGTAAAAGCTTTTTGGGTCAATTTAGCAATTCCTCTTGAAAATAAATAAGTCATCACTGTGCTGAGCAAAGCAATCAAAGTCAATATTGGAGAAAGTATCAACATCGCTAGGCCCATTCCAATAACACTAATGATTCCGGTAAAGAGTTGAACGAATGTCTGCATCAATGCCGTGTTGATATTATCGACATCATTGGTCAGTCGACTCATAACGTCTCCGTTATCATGCGTATCAAAATATTTCATTGGTAATCTTTGTAGATTGGTAAAAACATCTTGTCTGATTTTATTACTTGTTGCCTGAGCAACTTTAATAATGATTGAATTTTGAAAATATGTGAAGACACTCGAAATCAAATAAATTATGGCTAAGAAAAGACAAACCATGATCAGTGCATGTAAACGATTCTTATCAATATATTTATCGACAACAATACCATTCATTCGATTACCGATGATAGTTACCGATGTCGTAACAATGGTTAATAAAAAGACGACCAGTAATTTAATTCGATAAGTCTCCAAGTATTGCCACATTCTCTTAACGGTTTCTTTCCAATTGTTCAAAGAAACTTTCTGGGGATGAATGTTTCGTGGCCCTCTTCTATGCATGTCCAAAACTAACATCTCCCATCTGTGTTTTAACTAAGTCGCGATAAAAGTGCGATTTCTTCATTAATTCTAAATGATTTCCTGAAGCCGTGATTTTGCCATTTTCCAAAACAATAATTTGATCACAGTCCAAAACATTGGTAACTCGCTGAGAAATGATAATCGTAGTCATTTTGTGACGCAATTTTTCCAAACGTTCTTTAATTTTACTATTGGTTTCCTGATCCACCGCGCTAGTGGCATCATCCATCACTAAAATATCTGACATAGGAACTAAAGCTCTAGCAATATTCAAGCGTTGTCTTTGTCCACCTGAGAAATTTTTACCTGCTTGTTCAACTTCAGACTGGTACTTATTTGGAAGTTGGTCAATAAATTCTGAACTCATCGATACATCACTAGCTTGATTTAGATTATCTATAGTTGCCGCATTGTTTCCATAAGCCAAGTTAGTGTGAATATCACCGGAAAATAAAAGAGAATCCTGCAAAGCTACAGAAATTTTATTATGAACTGACTCTAAGCTCATTTTTTGAATATCGATTCCACCAATTTTTATCGTTCCTTGGTATTGGTCATATTTACGAGTTAATAAATTAATTAACGAACTTTTACCAGATCCAGTTTCACCGATAATTCCTAACCACTGACCATTTTTTAATGTAAAACTAACGTGATCCAATATTGGTTTACTGTCCGCAAAACCAAAGGTAACATTTTCGAATTCAATATCACTTGATTCAGGCATTGATTGAACAGCTTCGGGAAGTTCTTCAGCCTGTTCCATATCTAACACTTCTTGAACACGGGTTGAACTAGTGATAGCTCTAGAAAATGCCGTAATGATATTAACTGTCTGGATCATCGCATTCGTGATTTGGATCATATAGTTAACGAAAGCAATAATTTGTCCATCACTGATGGTGTTACTAATAGCCAAACTACCACCATAACCAATCGCAATAATTACCCCAAAGTTCAACATCAACTGAATAACCGGCAATAAAATCACTGTTGCTAAAGCGGCAGCTTGACTCTTCTGTTGTAAATTTTGATTTTGGTCCGTAAATTGATTCAGTTGGTGTTTTTCTAAAACGTAAGCCTTAATAGTCTTGGCACCTTGCAAATTTTCACGCATAACTCGGTTAACCGTATCAACTGATTGCTGCATTTGTGTATATTTAGGAATACTACGTCTAACGACCACAATCAAAAAGACAATTAAAATTGGCATAATAATACCTAAAATGGGTGCTAAATCAGGACAAATGATGATCGACATCACGATTCCACCAAAGAGCAGCATCGGTGAACGTACTAATCCACGAGTCACCATCATAACCAAATTTTGCATCTGCGTTACATCGTTAGTGATTCGTGTAATCAAGGTCGCTGGCATTAAAGTTTTAGGTTGCCGATCATTTAAGGAAACTTTCAATAAATGACTCCGTAACGATTCGCCCATCTTCAATGATGCGAAACTCCCCAAAGCTCCACAACTTCCACCAAAGATTAAGCCTAACACTGCGAACATTAACATCAAGGCGGCATGTTGAATAACGAAATTTAAATCTCCTTTGGCCAAACCTTGGTCGATAATTTGTGACATTAAAGTTGGTTGCTGTAAATCACAAAAAACTTCTCCTAACATAATCATGGGCGCCAAGAAGAAACTCCAACGGGCTTTCCCATGAGTATGTTCCATTACAATATGAAACAAAGAACTCACTTCCTAAAAAAAGCGTCACGAATTCCCAAAACCCTAGTGAGGACTGAGGAATCCGTGGCGCTATTAAACTATGTTTTAATCTTATTACAGTGGTATTGTTGATTCAAGTTTTTGTTTTTGATTTATATGTTTTCGTAAAACATTTAATAATACTGACACTTCAAAAAAAGAACCATCCGATTAGGATGATTCCTTCGTTTAGCGGCGTTTAATTTGTTGCATATATTTGCGTGATTGTTTCATTGCCTTTTTGCTACCAAACATTTGATTAATTTTTTCGTTTTCCAATTGACGTGAATTCAGCTGACTATAAGAAACTTCCCGTTGTAATTTCAAATAACTAGCTAAACGATCCGCAGACAAGTTTCCCTCACTTATGGCCTTTTTGACCGCACAGCCAGGTTCATTTTGATGAGTACAATCGCGAAATTTACAGTTTTTTGCCAATTCAGTGATGTCTTCAAAAGTCTTCGACACATTTCCTGTCAAAATTTGTAATTCACGCATACCAGGGGTATCAATCACGATTCCGCCATTCGGTAGTATTAGCATTTCTCGAGAAGTAGTCGTATGGCGTCCTTTGTCATCATTACCTCTTATTTGCTTAGTTGCTAACAAATCATGGCCCAAAAAATGATTGATCAAACTGGATTTTCCAACACCTGATGACCCGACAAATGCAACTGTCTTCTGTGGTCGAATCAACTCTTGTAATTGTGTTAGACCAATACCAGTAACAGTTGAACATACCACTACTTTGATTCCAAAACAGACTTCCTCCAATTGTTGCAATTTTTCTTCAATATCATTACATTGATCGCTTTTTGTGAGAACTACCACTGGTGTTGCCCCACTATTCCAAACTATCGTCAAAAAACGTTCCACTCGTCGCGGATTGAAATTTTGATTCAACGACATACAAATAAAAATTGTTTCAATATTACTAGCGATAACTTGACCTTGTGAACTATTACCGGCAGCTTCACGAACTAAAACAGTCCTTCGTGGCGATACTTTTTGAATAATTGCTGTATCCGCATTAGTTTCCAATTCTACCCAGTCGCCAACAGCTGGAAATTCGATTGGACTTTGGAGTTGATATCTTAATTTTCCTGAAACCTTGGCTTCCAAAAAACCAGCATTAGTTACTATCTGATATAAATCACGATGTTGAGCAACGACTCGTCCTAAATTTTGATTCTTTTGGTTATTTTCTTTAGTTAATCCGTATTTTTCTAAATTTTCCAATTTTTTTCTCCCAAGTTTAGTACCTCAAGACTTGCGAAAAAAGGGTGCAGTTACCCACTGCACCACAAAAAGAGAATTGTACATTCGTCCATTCGCAAGGCATTAGGGTACACAAAATAAAGGTCCATGACCTATTTTTTATGTTCTAATATAAAGCCTATTAAATGAACAGCATACGCAGATCCTCCGATTAAATTACTAGAAGTTTAGCATTACTCTTAGGATTCGTCAATTTTAACAAAGTTACATAACATTAATTTAAAACAGTTGTATGTCTTTTTTGGGGGAGGAAGTATGCCGTCCTCCATAGCAAAGCCGATATTTTATAGTTGTATTTTGTATTGCCTTCCACTTGAATAGAAATATGAATAACGCAAAAAAAAGACATCACTAATTAATTTTAACGTATCCAGACTATAAATCATTTCAATACCTAATCTGCATAAATACAATATTTCATTTTGAATTCACCAAAATATTGCATAGATTTGAAGTTCCAGTCATTTCTCAGGGCTGTTACGGAAGACGACATTTGAACACCCACCCACAAAAAAACAGACCTCTATAAAGAGAGTCTGTTATTAATATTAAAAATTATAAAAGCTATTTATCATTATTTAGTTTGATAATTTCAAGCAACACGTCGACGGCTTTTTCCATTGACTCTTCAGCCACATACTCAAAGCGTCCGTGCATGTTTTCGCCACCAGCAAAGAGATTTGGTGTTGGTAAGCCCATGAAGGAAATTGTTGAACCATCAGTACCACCACGAACTGGAGCTTCGTCTGGTTCAATTCCAAGGTTCTTCATAGCTTGTTCAGCAATATGAACAACATCCATATGATCTTTCATAATTTCATACATGTTGTAGTATTGATCATTCATATCAATTTTGACAGTATCTTCACCATATTTTTCATTTAGCTTCTTAACGATTTCTAAGACCTTGTTCTTACGAGCCTCTAGTCCATCACGTTCGAAGTCACGAATGATGTATGACATATCTGTATGATCGATTGTTCCTTGTTCATCACAAAGTAAGAAGAATCCTTCACGTCCTTCAGTTTTTTCTGGAACTTCATCTGCTGGTAACATGCTTTGGAATTCATTGGCAATCAACATTGAATTGACCATGATTCCTTTGGCTCCAGATGGGTGAACATCTTTACCAGTAATGTGAACCTTCAAACTTGCAGCACTGAACGTTTCAAATTCCAATTGTCCAACTGGACCACCATCGACTGTATAAGCAAAATCAGCACCGAAGTCTTTGACATCAAAGCGCTTTGCACCTGTACCAATTTCTTCATCTGGTCCTAAACCAATCTTGATCTTACCGTGCTTGATTTCTGGATGATTGATCAAGTATTCCATCAATGTCACAATTTCAGCCACACCAGACTTATCATCTGAACCAAGTAAAGTGTCGCCACTAGTAGTGATCAATGTTTGACCTGCGTAATTCTTTAATGAAGGGAAAACTGAAGGATCAAGAGTATATTTACCAGCTTCATCAAGCTTAATTACACTCTTACCATCATAGTTTTCAACAATTTTTGGTTTAATATTTTCTGAATTAAAATCAGCTGTATCAACGTGAGAAATTAATCCTAACACTGGAACATCCTTGTCAAGGTTTGAAGGCAATTCTGCAGTTAAATAAGAATCAACTTCGCGAATCTTAACATCCTTCATTCCAATTTCTTTCAATTCATCAGCCAATTTCTTCAAAAAGACCGTTTGTCTTGGTGTTGAAGGAATTGTATCTGAATATTCATCAGAACGAGTATTTTGTTTAACATATCCCAAAAAACGAGGAATTAATTTTTCATATTTTATTGCCATTACCTACACTCTCCCTATAAAAAATTATATGGTTCTGTATCTACTTCTGATTGTACTATATCTACATCCCATTTATTAGACTTTTTCCAATCTTCTAACAGATTTGCCATTTGTTTTATAAAGATAGCTTCAATGTGGTGGCCTGGATCAATCACATTCAAACCATTAGCCATCATATCATGAGCCGTATGGTAATAAACATCACCAGTGATAAAAGTGTCTGCACCAGCTTTTAATACTTCTGGATAAAACTTACCAGCATCACCACCAATTATGGCAACTTTTTTAACTTTTTGACCTAAATCGGATTTCACGTATCTTAAATTAGGAACCTTGAAAGAATCACGGACTTTTTTAGCAAAATCAACTAGATCCATTGGCTCTGCTAATTCGCCCATTCGACCGAGTGAGTAATCATCATCTTCATCTAAATAATGGACGTTCTTCAAGCCCAATTCTTCAATCAACCAATCATTCATTCCACCGTGAGCTTTATCCAAATTTGTATGAGCTGAATGGACAGCAATATTGTGTGAAAGCAAATCACGATACATTCTATTTTGTGGTGAACTCAAATCCAAATTTCTTGCTGGATGAAACATAATTGGATGATGAGCCAAAATAAAATCAACGTTTTTATCAATTGCTTCTTGAACTACTTGTGGACGAACATCAAGTGTAGTCATAATTCTTTTAACCACTTGATTGCGGTCACCAATTTGAAAACCAGTTGGATCGCCGTCTTCCTTAATTTCTATTGGAGCAAATTCTTCCATACGATTAATAATATCTTGAACTCGAATTTCGACCATGATTAAATTGTCTCCTTAATATTTTTAATATCTTGGTTCATTAAATCAATTTTGGCTTGGTCAATCTTTTTAGCATGTTTCATATTCTCGACTGCTTTTTGAAAACTATTCAACTTGTGTTGCCATTTGGCAAGAAAAGTTGGGGTTTTCTTTTGCATCAAAATTGGACCCATTAAAAATTGGGCCGCATTCAAAGGCTTAGTTTGTGACACCTTTTGAGCCTTGATGATTTCATAGACATGATGATCTTCTTCCACAATATCTTCATCAATGATCTCAAAATTATTGTCAACTAACCAGTGACGAACAAGTGGTTCGCCAATATTAGGTTGCAAGACTAAAGTTTCGACGTGTGACAGTTGTTCTGGTGTTGCTTGGGATAAAATTTTTTGAATCAAAATGCCACCCATACCAGCAATTACAACTGTATCGATCTCGTCTTCAGCGTTGATTACTGCTAAACCGTCGCCTAAACGAACATCGATTTTTTTACTCAAACCAAATTTTTCGACATCTTCCTTTGATCTTGACATCGGACCAGGTGCAACTTCTCCCGCAATGGCAAAATCAGCCACTTGATCGGTTATCAATTCAACTGGTAAATATGCGTGATCTGAACCAATATCAGCCACTCTAGTATCTTTATCAACCATTTGGTAAACGGCTTGTAATCTCTTTGAAAGTAAAGTCACTTTAACCTCTATTCTGCAGTCTTTTTATCTAAGTCTGTCATGTATTCACGTGTCATTGGCATTGCTGTACCACTAGGTCCATTTGTCAATAAGTATTGGATAACATCAATGTTACCACTTTCAAATGAAGCGGCACAGGCCTGAAGATACAAATCCCACATTCTTACAAAGCGTTCGCCGTACATTTTGTCAACTTGATCTTTAACTTTGTTAAAATTACGGTCCCAAATTTCAACAGTCTTTTGATAGTGACGACGTAGTGGTTCCAAATCATCAATTTGTAAACCAGCATCCAAAATATGTCCAACATTTTCTTTCACATCTGGAATATAACCACCTGGGAAAATATATTTAACTAACCAAGCATCAACACCAACACCGTAATGTTGACCAGTAATACCATGAATCAAAGCATTACCATTAGGTTTTAGAACATTCTTTACAGTCTTAAAGTAACCGGGCAAATTATCTTCACCAACGTGTTCGAACATTCCGACTGAAACAACATGATCAAATTTTTCGTTAACTTCACGATAATCTTCCAACATAACTTCCATTTGGTCGCCAAGATTTTCATCTTGAATCTTCTGATTAACATAATCATATTGTTCTTGACTAAGAGTAACACCTTTGGCTTTCAAACCGTATTCTTTTGCTGCTGTAAACATCATCGTACCCCAGCCACAACCGATATCAAGAATCGTTTCACCTGGTTTAGTATTCAACTTATTTAAAATATGACGAACTTTGTTCATTTGAGCTTGTTCCAATGTATCTTCAGGTGTTCTAAAGTAAGCACATGAATAAGTCATTGTCTTATCAAGCCACAACTTATAAAAATCATTCCCAATATCATAATGCTCTTGAATCTCTTTTTTATTTCCTTCTTCAGAATGATTGAACTTAGGAATATATTTCTTCAATTTTAAACTGGACATAAAACTATCAGATTGAGTATAAGCTGAAGTAATCAATTTTTGAATTGAACCTTCGATCTCAATTTTTTTGTCCATATATGCTTCACCTAGAGTAAGCGTAGCATGTTTTACTACTTCAGAAATAGGAACTTTGTCATTAAACTTAATCGTTATATCAGACTTTCCCTCTGGTCCATAAGTTTTCTCTTTTCCATCCCAGAAAATTACCTTAATCGGAATAGTAAAGGAACGGGAAAAAATCTCATCATAAATCTTTTTATCTAACATAACTCTCCTCCAAAATATATCTATACTAATTGTAAATCAATTTCTGAAAAAACATAAACATAAATGCCTGTTTAACCAACATTTTTTTGAAAATGTCCCATTTTTAAGCATGAAAAAAGACTGTCTTTCGACAATCTTTTTGAAATACTATTCAAGAAAATCTTTTAATTGCTTTGATCTTGAAGGGTGACGCAATTTTCTCAAGGCCTTGGCTTCAATTTGACGAATTCTTTCACGAGTAACGCCAAATACCTTACCAACTTCCTCAAGTGTTCTTGTCCGGCCATCATCTAAACCGAAACGTAAACGTAAAACATTTTCTTCACGATCAGTTAAAGTATCCAATACATTTTCAAGTTGTTCTTTCAACAATTCATATGAAGCGTGATCTTCAGGACTTGTTGCATCAGAATCCTCAATGAAATCACCTAGATGTGAGTCATCCTCTTCACCAATAGGTGTTTCAAGTGAAACTGGTTCTTGAGCAATCTTCAAAATATCACGAACTTTACCAGTAGGCATGTCCATTTCGGCACCAATTTCTTCAGGAAGTGGTTCACGACCAAGGTCTTGAAGCAATTGACGTTGAATACGAATCAATTTATTGATAGTTTCAACCATGTGAACTGGAATACGGATTGTTCTAGCTTGATCAGCGATAGCACGCGTAATAGCTTGTCTGATCCACCAAGTTGCATAAGTTGAGAATTTGAAACCTAGACGATAATCAAATTTCTCAACGGCCTTCATAAGACCCATGTTACCTTCTTGAATCAAATCCAAGAACTGCATCCCACGACCAACGTATCTCTTAGCAATTGAAACAACCAAACGAAGGTTAGCTTCAGCTAAAGCTTGTTTAGCTTCCTCATCACCTTGTTCGATCTTCAAGGCAAGATCAACTTCTTGTTGAGCGTTAAGCAAAGGAACACGACCAATTTCCTTAAGATACATTCTAACTGGATCATTAACTTTGATATCAGTTGGAGCAGTCGTATCATTTTTCTTTGTCTTTTTTTCTTCAGCCTTTTCCTTTAAAAGAGACAACTTACTAGGGTTACCATCTTTGTCAACAACACCAATACCTACATCTTCAAGTTCACTGATGAAATTGTTTAAAGCTTCTCCTTTAAGTTTGTAAGGCTTGATGATTTTTTCTTGAAGGTCATCTTCAGTAATTTTTCCGGTCTTTTTCAGATCTTTAACTAATTTCTTAGTAGCTGCCTTCAATTCTTTTGATACTGTTGCTTTTTTAGCCATTTATATTCCTCCAGTATTAATTGCTAAGAATCTTTCGAACTTCAATTAACTGCTTGGTTAAATCTAATTGTAATTTGTTGTCACCAACCATCGCCGCTTTCTTCAACTGTTGATTAATATCTTGAATTTGCAATTCCAAAGATGAATTCTTGATATTATTCATATAGTCTTCAATCTCTTGGTCATTGTACTCTTCTGGCATATTCATCATTTCTAGATCTGCTAAAAGATTTTTATCATCATTATCCAAAACATTCATGAAATCAGAAATATTTATCTCCGATTCAGCGTCATCGTTTTCGGAATACGACAATAAACTGTCAAAAATTCGTTGATAACTTTGATGTACAAACTTAAAACCATCCCCTTTGAGATTGATTCTAACTTCTGGAAAATTAATTGCCCAATATAATAGGAATCTTTCTGACTTCTCAATTCGATCATATTTTTGCTTCACACTCGAAGTGACTTTTTCCAGTGCTTTTTGTTGAACATCCTTATAGTTGTTAGCTGGCTCTTTTATCGCAATTTGGCGACGCAAAGTGTCTAATTCCTTGTTGATCGCTTCCTTCGAGACATTCATCTCATCGGCAACTCGGCTGACATACATGTCTATTTCGACGGGTGATTGCAATTTAACAATTTCATGCAATGACTGATTTAAAAATTCAAGCTGATCATGCTCATTATTTAAATTGTAATTACGCTTGAAATAATTCAGAATAAATGAAATTGGTGTTTGCACGCCATTATTAGTCAAATTCTGAAATTTTTCACTGCCCGCACTACGGATATACTCGTCGGGATCCATCTTATCTGGTATGCTGATGACTCCGTAATTGAAGCGGTCATCATTCAATTGGGTCAGAGCCCGATATGTTGCTTCAACACCAGGGTCATCGCCGTCATAACAGACATTGATTTGGTTGGTTAGTCGACTCAGTGTGTATAATTGATCATCTGTCAAACTAGTTCCCATCGAAGCTACACCATTAGTAACTCCAGCTTTATAGGCACTAATGACATCCATGAAACCTTCAAATAAAATTACATTACTCTTCTCACGAATCTCTTTTTTGGCATTATTCAAATTGAACAATGTTTTTCCCTTATTAAAAATCGGCGTTTCTGGACTGTTCAGATACTTTGCTGTTGAAGCATTTTTATCCAAAACCCGTCCTGAAAAAGCAATGATATTTCCGGATTCATCCGTGATTGGAATCATAATTCGATCTCGAAAACGGTCAAACAATTCTCCTGCTTGATTTTCAGCGAACAAACCTGATTTTTTCAAAACATCTTCACTGATGTCTCGTCCTTTGAAGAATTGCAGTAAAAGATCATTATTACTTGGTGCATAACCGATATTGAATGTTTCTATCAAATCTTGATTCAAAGCTCGGTTATTTAAATACTTTAAAGCCTGACTACCATTTTCAGTCTTTAATAGAATATGACTGTATAACTTTGCGGCATCGGCGTACATCTGTAATAAAACTCGACTGTCAGAATTCTGATACTGATTCGTTGCTTGATATTGATCAGGTACCGGAATGTTTCCCATTTGAGCGACTTCAATTACAGCCTCAGGAAATGATTTACTCTCAATCTCCATGATGAATTTGAATACATTACCACCACGACCACAACTAAAACAGTGAAAAATTTGCTTATCTTCTGCAACAGAAAAAGATGGTGTCCGTTCTTCATGGAATGGACAGAGACCAAACAAATTTTTGCCTGATTTTTTTAACTGGACATATTTACTAATAACATCCACGATATTAGTTTTGGCAGTAACTTCATCGATGAACTCCTGAGGAATTCGTGTTGCCATAACACACACCTCCCCCACAGAATATTTATAAAACAGCGATACAAAATCTAACACATTTATCTATTGAAGACAAACATGTTGATTAACACGAATGGCTAGAAATAAAAAAGTGCTCCCACAAAAAAGTGCAAACTGGGACCACTAGCCACTTGTCAACTATTCATTATACACGGTTTAATCATTTTGTCACGTATTTGACTTTTTTCATGACACCTTTTTAATTTCATTAAATAAAATAACTAAGCCATTAAAAAAACAGCGCTCAAAAATGAACACTGTTTAAGAAATATTAATGAATAGACTATTATTTTGTAACAATCTTAGACAAATCACCAAGTTTAGCAATCAAATGATTGGCAATAACTAATTGGGTTAAACGGTTATTCTTAACTTTTTCATCTTTTGCCATAATCATATTTTCATCGAAATATGAATCAATTGTTGGACGTAATGCTGCTAATTGTTTGAATAGATTTTCGGCATTATTATCTTTAATTTGGTTAACTTGTTGCTTCAATTGTGATTCTGACGGATTTTCGAAGAGTGAATCGTCGACTGCTAAATCATCAGAGTAACCAAACTTAGCTTTCTTAGATAAGTTAACGATTCGACCAAGTGCTTCCATGACAACTTTAAAGTCATCATCTGAAGCATGTTTTTGAAGAACTTTGGCAACGTCGATCATACTAATTGGGTCGACATTTGAACCACCGGCAACAGCGTCAATAATATCAACTCGAATCTTGTCTTGTTTCAACAATTGACGAACACGGTCAACGAAGAAATCATTAATATCTTTTTCATGAGCATTCAAGTCAAGCTTCTCAGGAACAGTCAAATTGGCTTTGAGATATTCTTGTAAGTCTTCTAGATTCAACGACCATTGATATTGATTCAAGATTCTTACGATACCATAAGCTTGACGGCGCAAAGCATATGGGTCATTTGAACCACTTGGAATCAAGTCAACTGCAAAGAATGTCACGATTGAATCTAACTTATCAGCAATTGCCAAGGCAGCACCAACTTTAGTTGCTGGCAAATCACCTTCGGCAGAAATTGGCATGTAGTGTTCTCTAATAGCTTGAGAAACACCTTTAGTTTCACCCATGATCTCAGCGTACTTCTCACCCATAACACCTTGTAATTCTGAGAATTCATCAACCATGTTAGTAACTAAGTCGAATTTATAGATGTCACTAGCGCGAAGCAAATCTTTTTTCTCGTCAGCTGATAAATTAAAGACTTCAGCCAAGTGATCAGCAATTTGATGAACCCGTTGCATCTTTTCATACATCGTACCAATTTTAACGTGGAAGTTAACTGATTTAAGTTTTTCAACATAATCAGCAATCGTCTTCTTTTGATCTTCCTTAAAGAAGAAATCAGCATCTTCTAGACGAGCAACAAGCACCTTTTCGTTACCACGGATAACATTTTCAATATGTTCTGAGTTACCATTTCTAACACCGATAAAGTAAGGAGCCAATTGACCATCTTTAGTGCGGACATAGAAATATCTTTGGTTATCTTTCATTGAAGTAATTAAAACTTCATCGGGAATTTCCAAATATTTCTTATCGAATGAGCCGTAGAAAGTAGTTGGGTATTCAACCAAATTGTTTACTTCTTCAAGTAAATCTGGGTCAACATCAATATCCCAGTTATTATCCTCAGCAATTTTAGCAATTTGATCAGCAATAATTTGTTTACGAGCTTTAGCATCAACGATCACAAATTGAGATTTTAATTTCTCAACATAATTTTTAGCATCATCGATTTCTACATCTTCGCCTAAGAAACGGTGACCACGAGTCATACGACCAGAGTTAATATCCAAAATCTTAACTGGAACTTCTTCAGTATCTAGTAATGAAACCAACCAATGAATTGGACGAATATATTCAAAATCGTATGAACCCCAGCGCATTCTAGTTGGGAATGTGATTGCCTTAATAACCTCATCCATATGTTTCAAAACATCTTCAACTTTTTTACCGTCTTCATGTTTTTGAATGTAAGCATATTCGGTACCTTTTAAATCTTCAAAGAAAATATCATCAGCACTCATCCCTTGGCCACGAGCAAATCCTTGCGCAGCCTTAGTCCAATTACCATCAGCATCTTGAGCGATTTTCTTTGAGGGACCTTTAGCTTTCACGTCAATATCAGTTTGTTTGTCAGCAATACCTTTAACAAGAATCGTTAAACGTCTAGGAGTAGAAAATTTTTCAATTGAATCAAAGGAAATTCGATTTTCCTTGAGAAATTTCTCTGCCCTTTGAGCAAATTGATTAACACTCTTAGTTACAACATGGGCTGGCATTTCTTCCAATCCAATTTCTAATAAGTAATTTTTAGTCATTTTCTTTCTCCTTTGCTTGACTGTTTGCTAGAAGTGGGAAGCCACGTTTCTTTCTTTCTTCAACGAAGGCTTTAGCAACTTTATGAGCCATCTTTCTAATTCTTGACAAGAAAGCGGCACGTTCAGTAACTGAAACGGCTCCTCTAGCGTCCAACAAGTTAAATGTATGTGAACACTTCAAAATGTAATCGTAAGCTGGATGAACTAAACCTAGATCCATCAAGCGATTAGCTTCTCTTTCGTAGTCATCGAAGAATTTGAAAAGCATATCTTGATCACTTTCTTCAAATGAGTATTTTGAATGTTCATATTCTGGTTCTTTAAAGATATCACCATATAAAACACCGTCGCCCCATTCAAGGTCGTAAACTGAGTTTACATCTTGAATGTATGATGCTAGACGTTCAACACCATAAGTAATTTCACTAGTTGTTGGATGACATTGAAGGCCACCAACTTGTTGGAAATAAGTAAATTGGGAAACTTCCATTCCATCAAGCCAAACTTCCCAACCAACACCGGCACAGCCCATTGAAGGGTTCTCCCAGTTATCTTCAACGAAACGGATATCATGTTCGAGTGGCTCAATTCCTAAGGCACGTAATGAATCCAAATAATACTCTTGAATGTTTTCTGGAGCTGGTTTCATAACAACTTGAAATTGATGATGTTGGTACAAACGATTAGGATTTTCACCATAACGACCATCAGCTGGACGTCTTGATGGTTCAACGTAAGCCGCATTCCATGGTTCTGGTCCGATAGCACGCAAGAACGTATATGGACTCATCGTTCCGGCACCCTTTTCTGTATCGTATGCTTGCATTAACATGCAGCCCTTACTACCCCAAAATTTTTGAAGTGTAAGAATCATATCTTGGACATTTAACTTCTTAACCATATTTTCTCCCTTCAGATAGAACACAAAAAATCCCTTGCAGGTACACTTAGGTACTTTCTGCAAGGGACGATTATTCGCGGTTCCACCCTAATTCAGGACAAAGTCCTGCTCTTTTATATTCAAATCAAAAATTGTACGCCATAAATCTAATCAAGGCTTCCACTGTCCCTTGTCGCTGTTTTCACATACACAAATATAACCATTTTTGTGAGTATTGTCAATCGGCTAAAAGCGCCAACGTTTCATTTTGTCAATAAAAGTTTTACTTTTCGGATAATAGCCGACTGTTCCCAAATAAATTGCATCGATCGCATGTTGAATTAAATCTTTATTGTTTTCCTTGATTTCAATTTTACCAACTTGATTCAAATTGATTTTACTGAATAAGCGTAAAAAATAGATGATTCGTTTAGGAATATGCAGTCGATGAATATCAGCATCGAAGTGATTTGAGCAGATCAAGCCTCCTAAAAGGACTGAAAAATCAAACACACCTTCAGTTTCACCACCAACAACACACGAATCCATATTCGGTTTCACACCAAAAGCATCTAAGAGTTTCATTTGCATAATATTCACAATAATTTGCGCATCATAACCATTGTCAATATATAAGAGTGCCTTAAAAAGTTCACGATACCAGGAATCGGGAACCGGATCATCGATAAAGGCTTCATGAAACAAATCAAACAAAAAAGTCGCGTAAGCGTTCAATTCAATGTCTTGGACAATTTCATCAAATTGCTTCACGTTACTAGCTGAATTCAAGTAAGATAAACCATCATTTTTTACGACTCCGCTGTATTCACCATAGGAAAAAGTGATAACAGAACCAGAAATTTTCGACTTAGAATTTTGAGTTCCTCGAACTAAAAAAGTTCGAAACCCATACTCCTTTGTCAAAATCGTTACTAGAGCATCCCGCTCCTTGTACCGTTGACGGCGAACAACTATCCCAAAAAAGTTAGTTGGTGCTTGAACCATTAATTATTCAAGTCCTTTAGTGAATAACCAGCACTAGCTAAGAAGGCTGGATCATCACGCCAGTTTTTCTTGACACGGACCCACAATTTTAAGTTAACCTTTTCGCCTAAAAGATGTTCAATCTTGATTCTCGAACCAATTCCAATATTTTTCAGCATCGAGCCACCACGACCGATAACGATTGGTTTTTGACTGTCACGTTCAACATAAATATATGCTTCGATCTGCAACTTACCAGATTCACTCCGTTGATTCATCGATTCAACAACTACTGCAATTGAGTGAGGAATTTCGTCACGAGTATCTTCCAAAATCTTTTCACGAATCAATTCACCGACAATAAAGTATTCTGGATGATCAGTAATTTGGTCATCAGCATAATATTGTGGTCCAACTGGCAAAGCGTTTGTTAATGAATCAATTAGATCTTCAACATTGTTACCATTTGTAGCTGAAATTGGAATGATTTCTGCAAAGTCCATCAAGTCTTTATACTCATCGATTTGAGGCATCATCTCATCCGGATTAATTAAGTCGATCTTATTTAAAATTAAGAAAACAGGTGCTTTAACTTTCTTCAATTCTTCGATGATAAATTTGTCACCAGGGCCAGCTTTCTCACCTGCCTCAGTCATGAATAGTACGGCATCAACTTCTTTTAAAGCTGAAATAGCGGCTTTGTCCATGTATTGATCCAAATCATTATGTGGCTTATGAATACCAGGAGTATCCAAAAAGATGATCTGACGTTGATCATCAGTATAAATTCCTTGAATCTTATTACGTGTTGTTTGAGCTTTAGGTGATGTAATTGCAATTTGTTCTTTAATAATACGATTCATAAACGTTGATTTACCAACATTTGGACGTCCGATAATTGCTACAAAACCTGATTTATAATTTTTATTATCCATATTAATTCATATCCTCATCACTGAATGCTAGTGGCAAAATTTCTTTGAAAGTATATTTTTGATAATCATTTTGATTATTAGCTAAAAAGACAATATCTTCTGGTCCCATGAATTCACTCATCACTTGACGACAGGCTCCACAGGGCTTTGAGAGTTCTTTGGTGCTATTTGTAATGACAATTGCTTTAACACTTTTTACACCTTCAGAAATGGCTTTAAAAATAGCTGTTCTTTCGGCACAATTAGTCAATCCAAATGAAGCATTTTCTACATTTACACCTGAATAAACTTTTTGGTCATCACATAAAATAGCAGCTCCAACTTGATAATGCGAATAAGGTGCATAGGCATTTTTCATTACGTGATTGGCAACATCAAATAATTGCTGTTCATTAATTTCCACTAGTTTCAGTCTCCTTTTCGTTTCTCACTAATTAGTATAATACAAGAGATTAGTTAAACTACCAAGAAATATCTCATAAAAAATAAGAGAGTAAAACAAGTCTGATTTGTGTAACTCGTTTCAGCCAGAAAGTAAGAAATAAAAGTAGGCCAAGGCAATCAAAAAGCGATTACCCTGGCCTACTTTTTCATTTATTTTTCTAAACCATAAGCACTAAGAATTTTTTCTTGTAAGCCAATCATGACTTCTTCGTCTTCTTTTTTAATATGATCATAGCCATTCAAATGCAAAATACCGTGAACAATAGTGTAGCCTAATTCTCGATCAAATGAATGTTCATAATCTTTGGCATGTTCAGCAACAATTTCTGTGCTGATAAAGAGATCACCCAAGTCGACTGGTAAATCTGGAATTTGATTTTCCAAGTAATCTAAGGAATCTTCTCCATCATTGATAGCAAAACTGATCACATCAGTTGCCCGGTCAACGTTACGATATTCTTTATTGATATCATGGATGCCATCTTTAGTTACAAAATGAATCGATAATTGTGTATTATCTTTCAATTTAAGTTCATTAAAAGTGAATTGCACAATATCTTTGACCCAATTTTCTCTATCCTTGTCGATCAAATTATCATCATTATAAATCTCTAAGTCCATCATAATTCCCCAATATTATTTTTCTTTTTTATCTGATTCATCGTAAGCATCAATAATTTCCGCAACAACTGGGTGTCTAACCACGTCAGCTGATGAGAAATTGACAAATTCAATATGTGGTAAATGTTGCAGAACCGACTGTGCTTGGATCAAGCCACTGCGAGTATGTCCAGGAAGATCAATTTGCGAGATATCACCGTTAACGATCATCTTGGAATCAAAACCAAGTCTAGTTAAGAACATTTTCATCTGTTCACGCGTCGTATTTTGTGCTTCATCTAAAATAACGAAAGCCTCATCTAGAGTTCTACCTCTCATGTAAGCTAGTGGAGCTACTTCAATTACGCCACGTTCCAAAAGTCTACCTGTATGATCTGATCCTAGAATCGCATACAAGGCATCGTAAATCGGTCTCATGTACGGATCGACCTTTTCCTTTAAATCACCAGGCAAGAATCCTAAGCTCTCTCCGGCCTCGACAGCAGGCCTAGTGAGAATGATACGTTGAACTTTACCTTGTTTCAAAGCCGCAACAGCCATGACAACTGCTAGGTAAGTTTTACCAGTACCAGCGGGACCAATTCCAAAGGTAATGTCGTTGTGATTAATGGCATTAACATACTGTCTTTGTCCAAAATTACGGACACGAACAGGTTTGCCACTAAAATCTTTGATTAATTCATCTTTGTACAAGTCACCAAAATAATCTAAAGTTCCTCGTTCATCCATTTTTAAGCCACTGACTATATCGGCTGCACCAAGGATCACACCACTGTTAGCCAATTCAATGAATTTTTTAAGAAGTGTCAACGTGTGATCAACATTTTTCTCCTCACCAGTTACATCCAAATGGTCACCAAATGCATTGATCCCGACATTGAGACCTTCCTCAATTAAATGCAGATTACCATCATTAACTCCAAAAAGGTTGATAGCTTTTTGAGGATTCTTAATTAGAATGCTTTTTTTACTTTGTTCAACTTTTTCTGTCAATAAAACCCAACCTCCAGTTATTACTTGAATCATAGCACAAAGACGAATTCTTTGGATAAAAAAAAGGTTAAAACATAAAATGTTTTAACCTTAGAGAAACGATTAACGACGTTTCTTATTGCGTTTACGAGCAGCCTCAGATTTTAACTTTCTCTTGACACTTGGCTTTTCGTAAAACTCACGTTTACGGTATTCTTGTAGAGTACCACTCTTTGAAACAGAACGTTTGAATCGACGAAGAGCATCATCAAGCGACTCGTTTTCACGAACGACGGTTTTTGCCATATGATAATCCCTCCTTCCGATTTGTAACGTAACTGTCTATTGCTCTTGCAGTTCATATGTTATTATAACAAAAAGAAGATAATGTTCAAATATTTTTTTTAATTTTTTTGGAGGAATTTATTATGAAACAAAAATTGAACGTTTTTGTATTATCAGATGGAGTCGGTGAAACAGCCCTGAGAGTTGCTAAAGCAGCCTTCATTCAATTTCCGGAGATGGATACTACTTATACTAAGTATCCATTTATAAAAAATGATATTCAGCTAAAAAATATTTTACACATGGCAAAAGAACAACATGCCGTTGTATTACACACAATTGTTTCCGAAGAAACTTGTGAAGTTATCAATCAATACTGTCAAAATAACGGTATCGTTTATTATGATATTTTAAATCCTATTATTGGGACTTTTGCTCAAATGATCAAGCAAAAACCAATTCGTAAAAAGGGCTTGATGCACGAACTAGACAAAGATTACTTCGACATGATCTCAGCCATGGAATTCACTGTCAGTAACGATGATGGTCAAAATCCTAAAGGTTTCTTAGAAGCTGACTTAGTCCTGTTAGGAATCTCTAGAACCTCGAAAACCCCTCTTTCACTTTATCTCGCCAATAAAAACATCAAGGTGGCCAACTTACCTTTAAATCCTGTAACGGGCATCCCTGACGAATTATGGGAAGTTGATAAAAAGAAAATCATTGGTTTAACCAACGATATGAATGTCTTGAGAAAAATTCGTAGTCAAAGAATGATTGCTTACGGATTAAGTGCTGATACAAATTACTCCGGCGAAGATGAAATCCAAAAAGAATTAGATTACTCAAATGAACTTTATAAAAAGCTTGGTTGTCCAGTAATTAATGTTGCCGACAGATCAATTGAAGAGACTGCTGCAATTATCATGGAAAAATTAAATTTCAATGATTATCGCCAAGGATAGATAAAACGACTCTACTAGAATACTTTCAATCTAGTAGGGTCGTTTTCAATTTAGTTATTGTTGATCAATTTTTCCTTCATTTCAGGATCAAATTTGTTTGCCAAAAGCATTTCAATTTCTGGTTTAAATGGAGCAATTCCCTTTTTGTCATTTTCATCGCGTTTGACATAAGGAGTTTCCATAATCTTAGGAACGTTTTCCAACTGCGGATGATGAGCTACATAATTCAAAGCATCAAAGCCGATCGTACCAAAGCCGATGTCTTCATGGCGATCTTTGTGTGAACCACGCTCATTTTTCGAGTCATTTAAATGAATCACTGATAATTTATCTAACCCAATTATGTGATCAAATTCATTCAAAACACCATCAAAGTCATTTTTGACGTCGTAACCAGCATCACTCATATGACAAGTATCCATTGTGACAGATAATTTATCATTTTGGGCACAATTATCAAAAATCTCAGCAATTTGCTCAAAACTAGTGCCGACTTCTGTCCCTTTTCCAGCCATCGTTTCAATCGCAATCGAAACTTTTTGATTGGGATCGATAATTTCATTCAAAGCTTGGCCAATTTGCTTTAAGGCTACATCTGGTCCTTGTTTTAAGTGAGCTCCAGGGTGAAAACTGAGTGCTTGAATTCCTAAGGCGTCACAACGTTTGATTTCTCCACGCATAAAATCGATGCCAAATTCTAATTTATCAGGTTTTAATGTATTTCCTAAATTAATAATATAAGGTGCATGACCAATGATATTCTTGATTCCATACATTTCCAACAGGCGTTTACCTTCCGGTATGTTCATTTCCGAAACATCTTTTCGGCGTGTATTTTGAGGAGCACCAGTAAAGATCATCATCGCATTAGCACCATAACTATGGGCTTCTTTAGCAGATCCTGCCAACATCTTTGGAGCTTTCATTGCCACGTGTGAACCAATTATCATCAAAATCCCTCCATCAATTAAAATCACATAAAGTATAGCATACAAAAAACGAAGTCCGTAGACTTCGTTTTTTTAATATATGTGAGCTTGGTAAAACCTTCCCATAACTTTGACAGTATCGGTGACACTGACGAAAGCATGTGGATCAGAAATGGTCATAGCTGTCTCTAAGTCGTGTAACTCGGAACGAGAAATAACAGTAAATAAAATTGTTTTTTCTTCGTGCTTATACGCCCCTTCAACATCATGAACGATTGTAATACCACGTCTCATTTCATTTTGAATTTGTGTAATAACATTTTTTGGTTTAGAAGTAACGATCATCACTTGAAGTTTCTGATCCTTATTGTAAATCATATCAATTACTTGTCCATTAATAAAAATACTAACAGCACTGTATAAAGCGTGAACCCATCCGAAGAGAAAACCTGCACAGGCGACGATGAAAATATTAAACATAATATTGATCGTACCAACACTCTTACCGGTCTTCTTACGAAGGATGATTCCCAAGATATCAATTCCACCAGTAGAAATACCGTTTCTTAAAGCCATTCCAGTACCAAACCCATTAGCGACCGCACCAAAAATGGCACAGACTAATGGATCAGCAGTAATTTTAATCGGTGGCAAGAGATGCATCATCGTACTGGCTAAAGCTACTGCAATCACCGTAAAAATAGTAAATTTATGGTCAATTTTTCGCCAAGCCAAAACAAATAATGGTGCATTTAACGCAAAATACATAACCGCTGTTGACAAATTAAATGGCAACCATCGATGTGAAATTGTTGAGATCAATTGGGCAGCACCGGTTACACCAGAACCATAAATTCCACCTGGTGTCCAAAACATGTTAACCGCAATTGATACAGCAATTGAATATAAAAACGCTACTGAAATTTTGGATAAGTATTGATGTCTTTCGATCAGCTTATCTATTTCACCCATACTATAAGTTCTCCTAATTGTTCTTAAGTTACCTAAACAATATTAGCACAAATGAAAAATATTTCAGATTATTTAAGATGTTTTTTAATAAATTCTCCACGGCCGCCACTTTCTTCTAATTCAAAGCGTTCAGGATTCTTTTTATAGAAGTCCTGGTGGTAGTCTTCAGCATCATAAAATGGCTTAGCTGGAAGAATTTGCGTAACGATCGGTTCATCGTATTCGCCAGAGTTAGCTAAATCTTTCTTGGATTGTTCGGCAATATTTTTTTGTTGTTCGTCAGCATAATAGATAACTGGACGATAACTATCGCCACGATCTTGGAATTGGCCGGTGGCATCAGTTGGATCTGCGACCATCCAATAGATTTCAACTAATTGTTTATAAGAGATCACATCAGCATCAAAAGTAATCTTAACTGCTTCGGTGTGTCCTGTGGTACCAGTACATACTTGTTCGTAAGTTGGATTCTCAACGTGTCCACCAGTGTAACCTGAGACAACAGAGATAATTCCTGGTTGTTTATCAAACGGACTAACCATGCACCAGAAACAACCACCAGCAAAAATTGCAGTTTCTTTTTTCATTTATTCAGCGTCTCCCTCTTCAACGTATTTCTTGTAGTCTGAATATCCATCAGCATCCATCTCTTCATAAGGAATAAACTTCAAGGCTGCTGAATTGATACAATATCTCAAACCACCCAATTCTTTCGGACCATCATTGAAAACATGTCCTAGATGTGAATTAGCATCTTCACTTCTAACTTCAGTTCTTTCACGACTCAAACGAGTATCGCGACTTTCCTTTAGCTTAGCAATTGGTTCACTAAATGAAGGCCAGCCACAACCAGCATCAAACTTTTTAGCTGAAGAAAACAATGGTTCACCACTAGCAATATCTACATAGATACCCTTCTTATAAAAGTCATCATACTTGCCAGAAAATGGACGTTCTGTATCAGCATCTTGTGTGACGCTACGTTGTATATCTGAAAGTCCCTCTAAATTCTTCTCGTACTTTGCCATAAAAACCACTCCTTCTCAATAACTACAAGTACAGTATAAACATCAGAAAAATTAAATCTAACAATATGCTCACAAGCATACTGCCACAATCAAACCAATTGTTAAATTGTGCACAATTTAAAGATTTTTCTAATATTGTTCTAAGTTTACAACAATAAACTTTAAAAATGCAATAAGTGAAAAAATATTCTTCTTAAATTTAGTTTGATTAAGCATGCCGTCCCTCCATAGCAAAACTTAAACTAAAAAATGCAGACCTTTTCAGATCTGCATTAGTTATTAATCTTTTTTACTTACTTCAATACCTAAATCATCCAATTGTTGTTTTGAAACTTCAAGCGGAGCATGTGTCATTGGTTCAGTAGCATTTGAATTCTTAGGGAATGCAATCACGTCACGAATGTTGTCTTTGCCTGATAGTAACATAGCAAATCTATCCAAACCGATAGCCAAACCACCATGTGGAGGACAACCGTATTGCAAAGCATCTAGTAGGAAGCCAAATTGTTCATAGGCTTTTTCTTTTGTGAAGTTCAAAGCTTTAAGCATCTTTTCTTGAATCTTGTAATCATGGATACGAATTGATCCACCACCAAGTTCATAACCGTTCAAAACAATATCGTAACTTTGAGCATATGCCTTATGAGGATCTTCGCCATCATTTAGATAGTGAACATCTTCTTCGTTTGGCATTGTGAATGGATGGTGAGCAGCAGTCCATCTTTGAATTCCTTCGTCATATTCGAATAATGGCCAGTTAACAACCCAAATAAAGGCAAATTCATTTGGATCATACAAGTGTTGTTCCTTAGCAATTGCTTTTCTCAAGTAACCTAAAGCGTCAGCAACAATCTTCTTATTGTCAGCAACAAATAATACTAAGTCATTATTTTCAAGGCCTAGACGCTCAACTAAAGCATCCTTGTGATCCTTGATAAACTTAGAAACGCCACCAGTCATATCGTTATCATTGAATTTGAACCAAGCAAGACCTTTAGCACCAAAGCGCTTGATGTATTCTTGATAAGCTTCAATATTCTTACGTGAATATTTGTCAGCTGCATCTTTAACGACAATAGCTTTAACTTGACCACCATTGTCGATAGTATTCTTGAAGACTTTGAATTCAGTATCCTTCAAAACATCATTCAAGTTTTGTAGTTCCATACCGAAACGAACATCAGGTTTATCTGAACCGAAACGATCCATCGCGTCATCCCAGTCAATTCTTGGGAATGGTGTCTTAACCTCGATACCCTTTTCATCCTTCATGACACGAGCAATTAGTCCTTCAGTGACAGTTTGGATTTCTTCTTTACTCATGAAACTAGTTTCAAGATCAATTTGGGTAAACTCTGGTTGACGGTCACCACGAAGATCCTCATCACGGAAACAATGTGCAAGTTGGAAGTAACGATCGAATCCACCGACCATTAATAGTTGCTTGAACAATTGTGGTGATTGTGGCAAGGCAAAGAAACGTCCTGGATAAACACGTGAAGGAACCAAATAATCACGGGCACCTTCCGGTGTTGATGGTGTAAGATTTGGTGTTTCGATGTCAATGAAGCCATTTTCATAAAGATATTCGTTTACAGAATGTTTGATTTGGGCACGTGTTCTAATTGCCTTTTGCATTTCTGGTCTACGAAGATCAAGATAACGATACTTTAATTTTGTTTCTTCTGAAGAATCGATGTCATCTTTGATTTCAAATGGTGGTGTCAATGATTTGTTTAAAATCTCAACTTTTTCAACGACAACTTCAACTTTACCAGTTGTCATATCATCATTAGTGGCACCTTCACCACGAAGTCTAACAGTACCAATGGCATTAATTACATATTCAGATCTTAATGTTTCTGCTACTTCAAGTACTTCTTTGTGATCAGTATTAAAAACTAATTGAACGATTCCTTTGTAGTCTCTCAAATCAACGAAAACTAAGCCACCTAAATCACGACGTCTTTGTACCCATCCGTCTAAAGAAACTTTTTGTCCAACGTATTTTTCAGTAATATTGCCACAATAGTCTGTTCTTTCTTCCATCTTTATCCCTCGATCTTTTTCAATTCTTCAGCCAAATTTTTCAATGATACACTGACTTGTTCGCCAGTTGCCATGTTTTTAACACTTGCTGTATCATTTTCCAATTCTGTATCGCCAATAGTTACCGTGTATTTAGCATTTAAATTATTGGCCGTCTTGAACTGAGCTTTGATTTTTCTTTGTAGATAATCTTTATCGGCGGAGAAACCAGCCAAGCGTAGTTCGGATAAAATTTTTACCGAAGCACGTTCAGCTTTGTCACCAATAGTAACTAAGTACACATCTAAGTTTGATGTTGCTGGAATATTTTTATCATCAATCAACAACATCAAGCGCTCTACTCCTAGTCCAAAACCGATACCAGGAGTTTCTGGGCCACCCAATTCTTCAACCAAACCGTTGTATCTACCACCAGCTAAAACGGTAATTTCTTTATTATCAAAAGCTGGGTCCGTTACCATAAATTCAAAAATAGTGTGGTTATAATAATCTAATCCACGAACCATAGTTGAATCAACTTCGTAATTGATACCCAAATCTTCCAATAAACTCTTCAAATATTCAAAACGTTGACTAGAAGCATCATTCAAATAATCTAAAATCGATGGTGCATTAGCAACAATTTTCTTATCATTTTCGTCTTTACTATCAAGGATTCTTAAAGGATTCTTTTCTAGACGAACTTTAGAATCTTCACTCAACTGATCTTTAAATGGTGTGAAATAATCTACCAAAGCTTGATGATAAGCTGCGCGTGATTCAGGATCACCTAAAGTATTTAAAGCAACTTTCAAATTCTTAATTCCTAAACGATGTAAGAATTCCAAACCTACTGAAATAATTTCTGCATCCAACTCTGGTGAATCGGAACCAAAAGCTTCTACACCAATTTGATGGAATTGACGTTGACGACCAGACTGTGGACGTTCGTATCTAAACATTGGTCCTTTGTACCAAACTTTATAAGGTTTGATATGATCAGGTCCATACAATTTATTTTCTACGTATGCCCGAACAACTCCGGCTGTTCCTTCTGGTCTTAAAGCAATGTGACGATCTCCTTTATCGTGAAAATCGTACATTTCTTTTGAAACGATATCTGAAGTATCTCCAGATGATCTTTCAAAAACATCATAAGACTCAAACATTGGTGTTCTAATCTCAGAAAAACGATACTTATTAAATGTATCTTGAGCGACTGATTCAACGTATTGCCATTTTTCAGATTCACCCGGCAAAATGTCCATCGTCCCCTTGGGTTTTTGATAACGCATATATTCCTCCTTAATAAAAAACACCCTTGTCCAATTCAGACAAGGGTGCTTTTTGCACGGTACCACCTAGTATTTTTGCTGCAGTTAACGCCTGCCAAACGATAAATAGTCACGTGCTCAATTGTTGTCTGCTCTCAGCTACCAGATTCTCTGTAAAACAATTATCGGTTCTTTAATATATTTGTAGATTAGTCGAAAACGGCTATAAAGTCAAGTTTTTGCAAAAAAATGTGATTGTCGCTTTCAAGTTGTCCTTTTTTTCAGTAAGATATACTTATCAAGTAGTATGCATCTATTACCATAGAGGGATCTGGTATGATGGAAAAAATAAAAAAGTTCTTCATTAAAAATCGGATTCTTGTTGCCATTGTTTTTTTACTTGCACTATCTAGTTTTTCAACGATTGCTTTAGCTAGTGCTAATCAAGTCGTTGTTCAATCAGAATCAGTTAACGTCAGAGTTGGTCCCGGATTAGCATACAGTAATATGGGACAAGTTAAAAAAGGCGATAAATTAGCCATTTTAGCTGAAAAAAACAAATGGTACCAAGTTAGATTATCCGGAGATAAAATTGGCTGGATTGCCAGCTGGTTGATCAACAACACTGAAGTAAGTTCAGCAACCAATAAAGTTGGGATCGTCAAAGTTCCTAATACAACTGTCTTCAAGACTGCTGATGCCAATGGTAACGTCTTAGGTACAATTCAACAGTCCCAAAAAGTTACGATAATTTATCAAGAACAAGATTGGACTCAAATCCTTTACAACGGAACTGCCGGCTGGGTCAAATCTAGTTTCATTCAAGGAACTCAACAGACTTCCGGCTCAACTAATACTTCAAATACTGATAATGATATTAAATCAGTCACTGTTACTCAACCAAATACAAAAATTAGAATTGAGCCTAACTCCAGTGGTCGAATCGTTAAAACCGCTAAAGTCGGTAAACGTTTTGATTACTTAGGAAAAGACGGTAAATGGTACAAAGTTCGTGATAGTGATGGATCAGTTGGCTATGTAGCCAGTTGGGTCGTAACTATTTCTGGCACTAAGAGTGCTGTTAAATCGGCCGCTACTAATATCTCTGAAGCAACGATCGTAATCGATCCAGGTCATGGTGGCGACGACTCTGGTGCTGAATCAAAGAACAACACCTACGAAAAGAATTTCACACTTAAGTTTGCTAAAGCCATCAAAGCTCAGCTTGAAAAAACTGGTGCTCGAGTAGTTCTAACCCGTTCCGGTGATAATAGTAAGACCCTCGGTCAAAGAGCTAGATTATCCAGTCGTATTCAAGCAGATGCCTTTATCAGTCTGCACTTCGATTCTAGTGCTCAAGACAATGTTGGTTCAGGAGTAACCACTTACTACTACAATAAAAATAAAGATGGACAATTAGCTGATGATTTGAATTCTCAATTAAAGAATCTCTCCATCGGTAGTCGTGGTACCGCTCAAAAAGATCTCTACGTCTTACATTACAACAGTCAACCTTCAGTTTTACTTGAACTAGGCTATATCAATTCATCAAGTGATTACAAATACATCAATTCAACTTCTTACCAAAATGAGGTTGCCAGAGATGTCACAAATGGCCTTAAAGAATACTTCAAATAGAAAAATCGGGAAACTATCAAGCTTCCCGATTTTTTTGTCTTCTATCTGATATAGTAAAAGTAAAACTAATACGAGGATAATTGATCATGAAGGTTTACTTAATTAGACATTCCGAACCAGATTTTTCACAAGTGGATGCAGCTGGATACAAAGGTTTAGCTAGAGATTTAACTAGACTGACTCCAAAGGGAATCAAAATAGCTGATCAAGCAGCTCAGAATCCAATTTTTCAGCAAGTTCAAATGTTATTAATCTCCCCCTATACTCGAACTATGCAAACAGCTCACGAAATTCTCAAGTATCATCAAATTCCCAATCAGGTTGAATTATTACTTCACGAATGGCGACCTGACAAATCTAACAAAATGGACGCATCCCAACAAGAATTAGATATAGCTTACCAAGATTTTTTAAATGGCACGCACAATTCCACTCTTGATTTCGAAACCCGTGATGAGGTCATGACGCGCGTTAATTCTGTTTTAGATCGTTACAAAAACAAGTATGATTGCATCGCCTGCGTTACTCACGGTGGTGTGATGGCTCAATACACTGGCGACCGGGAAATTCCATTTTGCGGAATTTACGAAATTAATTATAATTAGTCCATTTAATAATCAATTAACTTTGTTATAATATTTCTAATGCTTTTAAAGGGAGTTATGTTATGAATAGACTCAAAAATATCTTTCCAAAGAAAACCGTCACTGAACTCTACGACGAAGACGGCAACTTGCCTAAACTCTTTCGAGCTTATGGTAACCGACAAATTTTTGAAGTAGTCATCGGCTTAGCAACATTAATGATGCGTGGACTCGGTCTTATCTTCTTAGTAGGTTCACTTCTTGATTTGTACTTTTTCTCCTACACTTTCAAAGTTCGAAACATGAAAACTGGTAGTACTTATTTAATGGACAAACCAGAATGGAAGAAATATCATAAAATCTACAAAGAACAAGTTCAAAAAAACAAAAACTAAATAAAGAAGCTGAACTAATGCTACATGCATTAATTCAACTTCTTTTTATTTTAACCGTGATTGTCGTTTACTCTGATTAATTATAAGGTTGGATAAAGAGCCATTTTTTCATTAGTACGGATTTTCCATTTTAATCTTTGGTGATCAATTCTTTCAAAGTATTTCTAATTTTTGCTAGCTCGTCTTTTTTTAACTCGTTTGCAGTTTGAATATTGTGCAATAGTTCAGACATTCGTTTTCTTTGTTCATCGTTATCACCTAAAGTATAACCATTGTGACGTAAGAAAAAGTCTAATGTGATCAAGGCCGTTTCAAGATTATATTTCTCAAAAATATCATCCCGAATAATTGTACAAATCAAATGGGTTGCGTACCAAGATAAATCATCGAATTGATTTAAGAATTCGATATTGCTACGAAGTCTTTTTTCACTAAAAACAATTTCTTCACCGGATTCTATTTCCAAATGAATGGCAACGATTTGGTCATAAGTTAATTTTTCCAAGCAATTTTCCTCATACTCATTAAAGTAAATTTTTGATCTCTAATAAATCATTAATTTTATTATCATAATCAAAATCAACATTTGAATCATTCAATAAAATTGTATGTGCACCAACACTGCGACCAAAATCAACATCGATTTTGCGATCACCGATTACCCAGAGATTTTCAGCTTTTAAGTCATATTTTGACATCAAATAATTCAGCATATCAGGATCTGGTTTACGCTGATAACCATTCTCAACACTGACAACTTCTTTAAAATAATGTTCAATTCCCAGATTTTTGACTAATTCATAGATTGAATTGTCACGGTGTGTTACCACGAATTGAATATAATGTTTTTCATCGCAATATTTTAAGGCATCCAAAACATGAGGAATCAATGTGATTTTGTCATGATACTGACTCTCAACATGATGATACGTTTTGTAAAACAAATTTACAGCTGCATCGACGTCATCTTGTTCTTGCAACAATTGCGTGACGTACTTTCTGACAGATGTTTTTTTTGATTCTTTAAAGATAGTGTCCTTTGATAAACTAATGCCAAAATTTTCCCGAAGTGATTCCTGTGTTGCTGCGACTATTCCGGGATAACTATTAGCAATGGTATCATCAAAGTCCCAAACAATACTTTTCATTATTATCGCTCCATTAAAATAGTTACTGGTCCATCATTAGTAAGTGACACTTGCATGTCAGCGCCAAATTCGCCAGTTTCAACATTTAGATCAAAGGCACGCAAGGCCTTATTAAATTGATCATATTTTTTACTCGAAGACTCAAAGTCCCCTGCTCCAGTGAAACTAGGCCGATTACCATGTTTGGTATCAGCATAGAGTGTGAACTGGGAAATCGATAAAATGCTACCTTGCACATCTTTTATTGACAAGTTCATTTTATCATCAGAATCAGAAAATATCCTCATATTAGCAATCTTACGTGCCATATAACTGATAGTTTCCTCGTTATCTTCATTTGCAAAAGCTACTAACAAACAAAATCCTTGATCAATTTGACCAAGGATTTTTTGATCGACAGTGACTTTAGCTTGTGAAACTCGTTGTATAACAACTTTCATAAATTACGCTACCGTCCTCTTAATTTCATAGACATTTGGAATATTCTTCAGTTTTGAAATAATACTATCCAAATGCTCTTTATTATTTACTCCGATACTGACATGAACAATTGCCATTTTCTCTTTGTCCAAGCGTCCAATAACATTGTTCAAAGTATTAGTATTGGAATTAATTACTTGTAATATTTCATTGATCAATCCGTTTCGGTTGAAGGCATAAATATCCAATTCAGCTGAATAACGTTTTTCTTTTGTTACATTATCCCAACTAACGTCGATAAAACGTTTCTTAGCTTCTTCACTCTGAACATTTGGACAATCAGCGCGATGAATCGTCAAACCACGCCCCTTAGTAATATAACCAACAATTTTATCGCCAGGAATGGGACTACAACACTTGGCCAAACGGATCAATAGATTGTCAATTCCTTGAACGGAAATACTATTGTTAGCATTGTTACGTTCTTTTTGAAGCTTTGGACTGTCAGTCTGTGGTTGCTTAGGCTGCTCGTCCTCAGTAATAACAGATTCTTCAAGCTCCTTTTTTTCAGCTTCCTTTTTCTTTTCGGGATCTTCGTTAAGTAACTTGTGAACCACGTTGATCGGTGATAATTCACCATATCCAACGGCGTTGAACAATTCATCCGGATCAGTGTAGTTAAAGACTTTCATGGCTAATTCCAAATGCTTCTTATCCAAATACTTCTTACTAGAAAGGGAACGATTTTTTAGCTCTTCTTCAATTTGCTCACGACCGATTTCAATGTTTTCTTCACGGTCTTTAGTTCTGAAGTAACGTTTAATTTTATTTCGTGCTCTAGAAGTAAAGACAACATTGACCCAATCACGACTTGGTTCAGAATTGGAGTTCGTCAACATTTCAACAATATCGCCGTTTTTCAATTGATAATTAAGTGGCACCATTCTGCCATTGATCTTAGCACCAACTGAATGATTACCTACCTCGGTATGTACTTGATAAGCGAAGTCCAATGTTACAGCACCCTTTGGTAATTCAATGACTTCACCTTCTGGCGTAAAGACATAGACGCGATCATTGAAAATTTCACCTTTAACTGACTTCATAAAGTCAGAGGCATTACTCGAGTTCTCCTGCAATTCCAAAATTTCACGAAAAACATCGATTTTTTGTTCATCTTCATCCAGGTGAACACCTTCGAAGTTTCCTTCTTTATAGGCCCAGTGAGCAGCAACACCATATTCAGCAACTTGATGCATAGCAAATGTTCTAATCTGGACTTCAAGTGGCTGTCCACCCGGTCCAATAATTGTCGTATGTAGTGATTGATAACCATTAGCTTTCGGAACGGCGATATAATCCTTGAAACGACCTGGAATTGGCTTCCATTTTGAGTGAATCGAACCTAAAACCGCATAGCAGTCCTTCACCGACTCCACGACAATTCGTATTGCGAGCAAGTCATATAACTCGGAAAATTGTTTATGCTTGTCACGCATTTTTTTATAGATGGAATAAATGTGTTTAGGTCGTCCATAAATATCATATTTGATATGCAAGGCATCAACGTTTTTCTTAATGTAATCAATTGCTTCAGCAATGTATGCTTCACGCTGATCACGTTTACTATTCATTAAATGAACGATTCGGTAGTACTGTTGTGGGTTGATGTAATGTAAAGACAAGTCTTCAAGTTCCCATTTGATCTTACTAATACCTAAACGATCAGCCAAAGGAGCATAGATTTCCAATGTTTCAGTTGCAATGCGACGTTGTTTATCGGGGCGTAAGGCTTTCAATGTGCGCATATTGTGTAGTCGATCAGCCAATTTAACCATAATGACACGCAGATCTTTTGCTGTTGCTAAAAGCATCTTACGATGATTTTCAGCTAAAAGTTCCTGGTGAGAGTGATACTTATACTTACTGATTTTAGTCACGCCGTCCACGATTGTCGCAACTTGATCACCAAATAACTCTTTAACATCCCCCAGAGTAATATTGGTATCCTCAACTACATCATGTAAATAGCCAGCCGCAACTGTGTATGGATCCATATTCAAAGAAGCCAAGATTTGTGCAACTTGAGTTGGGTGAATAATATACGGTTCGCCAGTGGCACGTTTTTGTTCCTTATGAACATAAGCAGCAAACTGGTAAGCTTTATTAACAAATTCCACGTGATCGTCGTTCATATATCCACGACAAATGTCTAACACTTCTTCAGGAGTATAATCCTTATTTTTCTTCATTCAATTCACCCCGTTACAATAAAAAGCACTCAATGAGTGCTTTTTAATTTTATCTATTATTATAGATTGCTTTATCACAAAATTACAATTAATTTTCTTTATCTTCAAATAGGAAATAAATCAAGATACTTAGTAGAAGATAGATTCCTGACAAAAAGTAACCGTAGCGTCCATATTTAATGAAAACACTGATTACGAAGATAACCGGAAAAATAACTAAATTAAAAAATGATAATTGATACTTTCTTGTGAACCAACCGATAAAGGCAGCAAACAAAATATTAATAACAAAGAAGAGCCAAATAATTCGATTTGTTCTCCCTAGATGAAAGAGATTAAAGAGAATTGGCATAATAAATACCAAAATAATTGAGATTAAAGCAATATAAGTTGTTTTTGACTTTTCTACTGCATTCCAAATTTTTTTCACGTTCTATTTCCTCATTTTACTGTTAGTTCATACTTATATGATAGCACTGATAGAAAGTACATGGGGGCCGTTTCTGCTCGCATGATTCTAGGTCCTAATCCGACTGATAAAAAGTCGTGATCATTTAAAAACTCAACTTCATCCGGTGCAAAACCACCTTCAGGTCCAAAAGCACAAAGAATCGATTCTGGATTCTCATTTAAGGTTTGTGCTAGAAGTGAGATCTCACCTTGTTTGGCTGACTCTTCATAAGCCACCAAATTAGTAGCCGCTTTTATATCAACCAAATCAGTTAACTTATTTAAATAACTAACTTCTGGTATCACTCGTCTTTTTGACTGCTGAGCGGCATTTTTGGCTATTTCTTGTAATCGACTCAATTTCTTTTCAACTACATTGGATTTCCAATGCATGATAGCGTATTTAGAATTGAAAAAGACGATCCGTGTCGCACCCAGTTCAGTTGCCTTTTGAGTGATCCACTCAACCTTGTCTTTTTTCGATAATGAACAAGCAATCGTCACATTAAGTGGCAGTTCTGTTGTTTTCAGAGTTTGTTTTTTAGTTTCAACTAAAAAAGCTTTATTATCACTATCGACTTCCTTAATTGTCGCCGCAAACAAACTTTGAGTATTATCAACTAAGAAAATCTTATCGCCAATTTTATGTCGTAATACTTTAATTATATGTTGATAATTTTCTGTGTCAGTTATTTTGAATTCATCTGAATCAATTTTTTCTTTAACGAAGTATTGCTCCATCTTCTGCCTCGAATTCTTCTTTTCTTCTGCAAATCAACGTTGACCAACCCTTTAAATGGATGGCTTCCAAAACTATGAAACCAATTTCTGCCATTTTTTGCGTGATCAAGGATTCTTTTTCATTAATAATACCAGATAAGACGACAAAACCGTTGGCATTTAAATGAGCATCGATTTGAGGAATGAATTGTAAAATCACATCGGCCAAAATATTGGCAACAATCACGTCGACTTTCCCGTTCACGCCATCTAGTAAGGAGTTTTCAAATACCTCAATGTCCTCACAACCTGGATTCAATTTGATATTTTCTTTAGCAGCTTTTACGGCGACTGGATCTAAATCAAAGGCTTGAATATCTTTAACGCCGAGTTGTCGAGCTTGAATCGAAAGGATTCCTGAACCTGTTCCAACGTCGTAGAGTGATTTGGCATCTCCAAGGATCATCTCTAAAGCTTGCATACAAGAAAAAGTTGTCGGATGAGTTCCAGTACCAAAGGACTTACCTGGATCCATCACAATAGTGTGCTCGTCAGGATTTTGTGGCTTGTAGTCGACCCAATTAGGGACAACAGTCAAATAGCGACTGATCTTGACAGGATGGTAATATTTCTCCCATTCATTTTGCCAAGCGCTGTCATCTAAATCACTGACAGAAACTTCAACTCCAGTGATATTAAAGCCAAATTGTGGCAATTCGTTGATAGCTTGTTGTAAATTATTTAAAATTTTTTCATCATAATCTTTTGGGTCAAAGTAAGAGTTGATCTTCGTTTTGACACTTTTATCTTCATCATCGACCATTTCAGTCCCGTTAGCACCAACGCGCATTAGGACATCAGAAATAATCTCTGGGTCGAAATCATTAGGAATTTCAACCGTAATTTTTTTCCAAATCATACTAGTTCCTCCATTGTATTAAGATTACTAAAAATTAACGACAAAAAAAAGACGTTTGAGCAGTTATTTTGCTAAACGTCCGATAGAATTCATAAATTTTGCTTCACTAGCGTGAATTTTTTTCTTTGCTGCTTCTAAACGTCGATGATCAACTAAATTGTTGTCAACATCTAAGCAATCCAAGGCACTAATAATATTGACGAAATAATTATTCAATGTTTCCGCGAGAAAACTTTTTTCAAGATGATATTTGACAACATAGGAATTACACAATTTGATAAACTGGTGCACATTGATCATGTAATTCTCCACCAAACGAGAGTAAGTTTCATAACGCAACGCTTCTCCACGTTCAATCACCTTAATCGTTTTAAAATATTCCGTAAAAACCTCACGATAAGTCAAAAATCGATCCAACAACACATTCGTTTCAATCAAGTGATACCTCTCTACGCTTACTCCCATAACTAACACCTCATTTCGTTTTTTATATAATATCATATGTTTTATATTATGAAAAGTATTAGTTTTATTTAATAATGATATTTATGAAAAATAGCTAAATATATTTCTCGTGGAGGTCTGAATCTCACTTCTATGTTTTATTTACTTTCCATTTATTTAAGAACACTAATTCTATTCTGATCTGAGGGTTGATATTTTCACAAGTTATTGTGTTTCCCCCTATTTAAAATAGAAATAAAAACAATGTAAAACAAAAAAGATCTTACAAAATTGCAGCGATTTGCCACAGTACTTGTGAGATCTTCTATTTTTTTCATGAAATTAAATCTAGTCTGAAGCAACAGCTCTGGGAAATGCTCAGCCCTGAAATTCCTCTTGGCCCTTTAGCCTAGTGGAAGGCCGAGCTTGGAGATTACGCGCACTTTGCGTAAGCTTCAAGTCGTGCCCAGAGCTGTTGTGGAGGACGGCATCAAACACCACCCAAGCTTAAAACTCTTATTGATCAGATTGTACTTTTTTATCAACTACTTTTTTTCGTAAAGATTCATCATTCTTAAATAATTTTTGAGCCTCAGATAATTTTTTAGGATTATTCTTGATTTCTGAAGAAATTTTACTAAAATCATTCTCGGCAGGATCTTCTTGATGTTTTTTAAAAAAACTCATATTACTCGCTCCTTATCCTGTAGTAACTATTATTATATTACTTTATAAAAATAGTGGCTTTGTTATTATATACTAAGTAAGAGTTAAGTTTTAGGAATTGGTGACGAAAATGAGTAAAAAAAAGAAAATTCAAAAAACATTAGTCGAGAAAATCCTCGATAAACAAAAAGTTACATACGTTCCGATGACGTTTGAAACTGAATCTGATGGTGATACTCAGGAATTGGTAACAGACAAATCGACTCGTGATGGCTATAAAATTTATAAGACACTAGTCTTAACTGGGAATAAAACTGGCCCATTAGTTGGTATGTTGCCACTGGATAAGCACCTCAGCTACAAAAAATTAGCCAAGATCTCTGGTAATAAAAAAGTCGGGATGGTGCCATTAAAAGATTTAGTAAAAACTAGTGGTTTTGAACACGGCGCAAACAGTCCGGTCGGAATCCATTCACTGCACAACTATCCCATCTACTTCTCAAAAGAAGCCGATGAAACTGAAAAAATTATTGTCTCAGCCGGAAAAATTGGGCAATCACTCTTGGTTGAACCACATGACTTGGCAAAATCTGTCAATGCGAAATTTGGCGATTTTGCGGTCGACAATCCTGAATAAAGCAAAAAAAGAGCCGAGAATTTTCTCGACTCAGTTTGTAATAATATTTTAAGCAGCTTTATTCTTCAAATTAGCGATAGCTTTTTCAATGGTTGTACCGTTACCAAAGCGATTGCTATCATTAACATCAACTGCTGTGAATAATTGATCCTTAAGATCTAAAAGAATTCTATATTTCATATTATTCACTCCTCCTTTGTGTTCCGAATACTTAGAGGGTAGCGATTGTAGGTTATACTACATGGTTTAATTTCTAAAGTCAACTAAAAGGTTTATCTTGACTTTATTATTGGAATGAATAAAAATTATCTTACAATTAAAAAGGAGAATTCAATGAACAAAGACAATAACATTTGGAAATATGTTTTGGGCTTCTTTATCGCTTTGATTTTGTTTTCAATTTTCATGCACGTAATTTTGCCACTAATTGTCATTGCGGCAATCGTCGGCTTAATTTATTACTTATATAAGAAGCATCAAAAGAATAAGTACACTCCCGAGGGACGTAAAAAAGTTAACTAACACAAAGAGGACAAATCGATTTGATTTGTCCCCTTTTTATTTCTGTACTTTATCAACGTCGGCTGTGGCGGCAATCAACAATAAGACTGCTCCAGCAACGGCCGCGGAAATTACGTTAGCAGTAGTGAACCACTTAAAAATAAAACCTAAAAGTGCTAAGACTAATAGTACAATTCCTAAAAACATGTCGATTTTCATCAATAATTTCATTAAATACATCCCTTTTGTTATTATTTTCTATTAAAGAATACTAAAATAGTAAGTGAGACTTATTAATAACATTATACATTATCTTGGAGGATTAAAAATGGACAAAGCACAAAGACTCAGTATTCTAGATGATTTAATCAAACTAGAAACTGTCAACGGTCGCGAGGAAATCGTTGCAAACTACTTAAAAGATTTGTTTGAAAAAAATGGTATCGAAGTTGAATTGACTAAATACACTGACAATCGTTACAACTTAATCGCCACAATCAAAAATAACGATGGCAAAGTTCTTGGTTTCACTGGTCACCAAGACGTTGTCGCTACAGTTGATGATAGCAAGTGGAATTATGGACCATTCAATCCTAAACATATCGACGGAAAAATTTTTGGTCGTGGATCATCTGATATGAAGAGTGGTTTAGCTGGATTAGCTATTGCATTTATCGAATTAAACGAAGATCCTAACTTTACTGGCAATCTCAAGTTTATCGCCACAGTTGGTGAAGAAATTGGTGAATTGGGCGCTCAGCAACTTGCAAAAGCTGGTGTCGCAAATGATTTGAACGCTCTAGTTGTCGGTGAGCCAAGTAATTCATCATCTCGTTTAGTTTTGGAACAATTAGTTAACAATGGCTTGATTGAAACTAATGGTCAAAAAGCCGAGTCAAGACTTGCGGCCTTTTGTGCTCACAAGGGTTCAGTTACTTATAAAGTGGTTTCACATGGTAAAGCTGCTCACAGTTCAATGCCCGAAGCTGGAATCAACGCCCTTGATAATTTGATCACTTATTATAATGCCCAAAAGGATTACTTCAAACAATTAGTTTCCGTTGAAGATGATATTTTAGGTACTACTAAGCCATCAGTTACCATCATGAATGCCGGCGAGCAAGAAAACACTATCCCCGATTATGCTGAATTAACAGCTAAAATTAGAACTATTCCTGAATACAACAATGACAAGATCATTGAAGAATTAAAGGCTTTGATTGATAAATTAAATGCTGAAAATCCCAGAATGAACTTAGAATTCAAACTCGATAGCAGCAATTGGCCAGTTAAGACAGATATCGACTCAGACTTCATGCAACTAGTGCGTGATAGCTATAAAGAAGTTCTCGGTACCAATATTTTGACCGTCGGAGCACCTGGTGGAACTGATGCATCACAATTTGTTCGTGCCAATCAAGACCTAGACGTCGTGGTTGCGGGACCTGGAAATGAAAGCGCCCACCAAATCAACGAATTTGTCTTCGAAGACGATTATCTACAATACATCGAAATTTATAAGACTTTGGCTAAGAAATATTTTGCAAAATAAAGTCACCATATAAGAAGTATAAGTAATAAAAATTTTTGAAGTAAAAAACGTCAAAAATGTATTTTTATAACAGTATAGAACTCACTTTAAAAATCAGTAAATAAATCAAAGAGCATCAATCAGTAAAATCTTTAGGATTGCTGATTGATGCTCTTAATTTAGTTTAAATATTGATATATTTTTTTAACTGCATTTCATAACAAAGAAACTATTATAGGGATGATCCTGAGTAAAAAGTAGATTAATTTTAATATTTTAAATTAATATCTAAATTTTCACCATTCGAAGCAATAACACGCTTATACCAATAAAAAGATTTTTTCTTACTACGTTTTAAGCTTCCATTTCCTTGATTATCGCGATCTACATAAATGAAACCATAGCGTTTTTTCATTCTTTACCTATTAGGTATTCATGGTTATAAAAATGTTTAACCTCCCAGGATAAAGCATTTCCAAAATCCATGCCTTTTTTTAAACGTTGTATCGCAAAATGAATATGATCAGTTAAAGCAACATAAATGCTATCGCTTAGCCTTTTGCCTAATGATAATTTAGCATATGAAATAATTTCATCGCTGGCTTGTAGCTCTTGCATTGGAACATCTTTTAAGAGTAGTTTGAATCTATCAACACTTGCTGAAGTATTCAAAGCAAAAATTTTATCAATTTTAGCTTGTGGAATAATATCTCCACCAGTTTTATTAAATCCTAATTCTTTACCCATAACAATTACTTCACTGTCGTTTTGCGTTGAGGTAACAATATTGTTATTGATTACTTTCACTATTCTCAAATAGATATTTCTCCTTTCCCTATTTGAAAAATAAAACCCAGTTATCCCCTTTAAGGTATAACTGGGTTTAGCTCATAAAATCGTTTTTATGATAACAATCCCGATATAGAAATATTCTCGAATATTAAGATTGCCTACTTGAAGTCACAATCTACAAATTATAATAACATAAAAAAATTTTTTGCAATAGCGCTTACATTTTATAAAACCTTTTGCTTCAATTCCTCTTGTAAATTCTTATCGTACTCTTTAATTGATTTATTAAATGTCACAAAGAAACCACACAATAACGTACCAATACCAGCTATAACAAATAAGTTGTTCACTCCAATATTATCAGCTAGTGGACCAGCAAATATTAAGCCAACAGGACCTGCCAAACTCATCAACGAATTCATAATTCCTAGAATTTTACCTAAATTCTTAGCAGGATAACTTTGCTGAATAATAGCCATTAATAAAGTATTGAAGAATGGCGCAGAAATTCCTCCAAAAACGTTTAATATTGCAAACCACACATATCCCACGTGATTTGGCGGTAAAAAAGCACTCCATCCCATACTTATCCCAATAATGAATATTGACCAAGTTATTGGTTTAATTCTGTCTTTCCAATTTCCAAAAAAACCAATTATTGCACCACCTAAAAGTGATCCAATTGAATATACAACTTCAATAAGACCAGCCTCCATAACTGAACCCTTAAAGTATGACATAGTCATCAGTGGAAACATGCTGACTGCCGGCATAAATGCCAAAGTAAAGAAAGTTCCCATTAACGTGATATTCCAAATACCCTTTTTAGAGTACAATTGTTTCAATCCAAATTTAGCATCTGCCAAAATATGTACATGCTCATCAATATGAGAAAACTCTGGAATTTTAACTAAAAATATAATAAAGAAAACCGCAATTATAGCACCTAAAACATCAAATAAAATTAACAGGGGCATTGAAATGATCGAAAATAAAAATGCTCCTAAAGCTGGTGCGATAATAAAATTTGCTGACTGAACCATTCCCAATTGACCATTTATTTTAGTTAGTTGCTCTGAGGGAATCATGGTTGGAAAAATCGATTGAATTGTTGGCATTTGAAAGGTTTGAGCAATCGAACGTATCAATAACGAAATAAAAATGAGCCAAATTGGGAAATCATGAGATAAAAATCCCACGACTGATAAGATAATCGCAAAGATTGCCGCAATTACATCAGGTATAACCAAAAGTGCTTTTTTGTTAGTACGATCAACAAACGGTCCTATAAATGGACTCAAAATAACTGCTGGTAACATCCCTAATAAAGTAGCTATACTTAAAATGGATGCCGACTCCGTCTGCTTTGTTAAATACCAGATAATAGAATATTGAACGATCATACTAGTTATGCCAGAAAAAAATTGACTAAATAAAAACAAATAAATATTTGGACGCCAATTTTTAATTTGATTTTCTTCTTTCATTAAAGTCTCCTTTATATTTTGAATTTATATTTTGAATTTATATTTTGAATTTTTATTCATTTAATATTACTTGTCCTGAACCACTATGGATAACTAGTCCACTTAATCCGCCTTGATGGTACTTTCCCCCACTTGTTGCTTTCTTTTCTCCATTCAATTTGAATTGCCCATTGTCAACACTAACAGTGATTCCAGGTACTTTCACCTTACTTAAAGTAGTACTACCATTTTTTTTGATTAATTGACTACTATCATTGATAGTTAAATTTCTAAGAAATGTGCCTCCATTACTGTGTTTAATAGATAAGGTTTCTATGGACAGATTTTTCAATTTCAAAGTACCATTCAATTGATTAATAATTACATCCTTCAAATACGGATTAGAAACTGTCAAAACTATCGTTGGTGTTTTACCAATTTCTATTTGATGACGCTGAGCATCATCTTCATAAACCTTTAATATTTTATTATCATTGTTTACTATAAATTGATTTTTAGCAACATCTTTTAAATAAATTTCGTTTTTTGTACCATTTTCAATTTTTACTATTGCTGAGCGTAAACGTAAATCAATTGTTTTTACATCTGAAATTTTTAATGTTTCAGTCTTCAACTCATGTATCGAACCCGTACTAATATTTATGCGTTTATTAGTTTTGTTTGTCCACAAAAATGCTCCTAATACTAGTACTCCTGAAACAATTACAATTAACATAATTATAAAAAACATTTTCTTCATCCTATTTCTCCAATTTATGAATGAATTTTTTATCCGTTCATTCATTCCTCTAAAATAAAAAAAGTGAATTATTTTAATATCACTTTTAAAATTGCTGTTAATAAATCATTTAATAATTGAAAATAATTTTGCGTTTCAATTTCGTTTTGATGAATATCTACTACAATCACTGCGTTAAACATACTCACTATTCTGGACTCTGTCATTCCGGTTGCTAATAATCCTAATTCTTGCCAACGATTGATCAACTCAATAAACGTTGTGTAAATGATACTATCCTCAATTGAATTTTGGCTATTCTTTTCTATCTGTTGATGAATTTCTTCATTGGTAAACCATTCTTGTAATATTTTATTATTTTTTGACTGCTCAATAATTTCATTTAATGCGGTTTGAACTACAGTAATAGGGTCCCCATCTATATCCAAATTATTAATAATTACTGCTTTAATTCTCTCATTTTCATCATTATATACTTGTAAAAAAATAGCTAATTTTGAATCAAAGAAATTATAAAAAGTTCCTACTGCCATATTAGCTTTTTTTGTAATATCAGAAACATTAGTATTCTTAAAACCTTTTTTTAAAAACACACTATGCGCTACAGACAATAATTGTTGTTTTTTATCCAAAAAAGTATCCTCCTTTATCCATGAATGAATATTATTTCAATTCATTCATTTTGTCAATAGAAATTTTTCTAGATAAAACTAAACATTTTTATATTGCTTCATAAGTAACACACTAAACCAAATGAATAACATACCGCTCAAGAAAATAATGGCTATCATTACAGATCTAGAAACATTTAAATTACCAAAATTATACAGAATTCCGTTTTCTAAAGCATCACTGGTCATAATTTGTCGAAATAATATTGCACCACTATTTGCTGGAACTACAATCATAACTTTTTGAATCCATTCTGGAAAGATACTAATGGGGATAAAGGCACCAGTTAAAAATCCAATATCGGAAAACTTTTGAAATTATCCGACTGGACTGAAAAGGTGACACCGTTTGGCTTCATAGATAAAGTTCCGGTTCATCATTTCGACGTGGCAATTTTTTGGTGGCAACTACTCATCCCTGTTATTTTAATTATTATCGGTTATCTTGGTTACCGAAAACGTGATTTAATAGCTAAATAATTTTCATAAAATTATAAAAGAAAAGTGCTAAAATTTAATTATCTATTTTTACGGAGGATTATGATGAGTTCAATTTACATCAAAAAAGCACAAGTTTCAGATCTAACCGAAATCATGAAAATTATCGATCAAGCAAAGGCCATGTTGAAAGCTGACGGTAGCTCTCAATGGCAAGGTGGATATCCTGATATTGCCACTTTAAAAAATGACATTATGGCTCAACAATGTTGGGTTTTGATGGTCGATCAAAAAGTTGCTGGCACTGCCACGCTGATTGTCGCCGATGACCCTAACTACCATGAAATCTTTAATGGCGATTGGGAAAATAAAACTGACCCATATGCCACAATTCATCGCATCGCTATCAACCCAAATTATTCAGGTCAACATCTTGGAAAAATCTTTGTCTCAAATTTGCTTAGCCAATCGATTCAAAACGGGATTCACAATTTTCGAATTGACACTCATCAACTAAATAAACGAATGCAACATCTAGCTACCAACTCTGGCTACATTCATCGTGGAAAAATTTATGTTGATGAACCAGCTGAGAATCATGAAGATAATGCCCGTTTAGCTTTTGAATTAAATCTATAAATGAAAAAAAGTATTGTGTTAACTGAAATCCAGTTAATACAATACTTTTTTATTAAACCTTAAATTTCCTAACTAATACTACTAAACCAAGCATAGCCATTCCTAAAGCTGACATCAAAATACCCTTACTATTTCCAGCTTGTGGCAATTTGCCGCTTTCATTTGTAGAACTAATGGCTGATCTAGTTGTTGGAAACATTGAACTTTGGCTCATTAATGGTGTTTTTTCATTAACAGTATCAGGAACACTTGGCTTAATTGAACTATTCAAATCAAGTTCTTTATCTTCTAAGCCACCTTCTGAACCGCCATTGATAATTATTTGTTGGTCGTCATCTTCGTCTTCTTCAAAGTTCTTACCGGGATCAATTCCGAAACCAGGGTCTACTGACAAATCAGGATTGATTAGTGTTTCTTCTTCTTCATCCTCTTCGTCTGTTCCTTCATCAGTATCTGTATTAGGGTCTATTGTAAAACCAGGATCAACAACTTGTTCTTCTTCCTCTTCTTCGTCATCTTTCTCATCAGGGTCTGGGTTTGAACTTTCATCTGGATCTACTGAAAATCCAGGATCAACAGTCAATTCTTTTTCATCAGTTTCTTCATCCGGTTCTTCTGGTGTCGTTACAATATTGTTGTTATCTTGTAAATCCCAGCGATGAGTTTCACCGCCAACAACATTCACTTCATTGGCAACAATGTTGCCATCTAAATTGTGATGTACATTAATTGTTGCATCCGGTGCTAAAACGCTACCTTGGAAAGTGTTGTTCATTTCAATTGCACCAGTAAATTGTTTGTTACTACTTGAACTGTCATAGAAATTCCATAGCAAATGATTGTCATCAAAGTATTCTGTTTCTTGATTTGGTCTTTCCACTGGTCCATCTTCACCATTATTGAATCTCAATTTAATTTGTGAATTCATTTGATATGGGTTTTGGCCCTTTGTATCAACGTTAATAATTACTGAAGTTCCACCAGCGTCAGCTGATAAGCCTGAAATTGTCAACGGTGTATTACTGTTTAATACTTCCGGCGCAAGATTAATTACGATTTGGTTGTTACTGCCAACTTTGAAATCACTGAGATCGATAACACGGTGATTGTGATCTTCAAAACTATCACTAGTAATAGTTTCTCCATTTGCAATTGCGTAATTAGCTGATTTACCTTCTAATTTCGCAAATTCTTGAGCAAAGTCGATATATTCATTTGAACCTTTGTCTTGATAAATTTCGTCATTTAATAAATGGCTGATAGTTGTCCCATTTACAAGTGGTGAGTTATCACCTAATTCAACATCATTAACTTCACCAAAAATAACTTTATTTGTGCGGTGGTCATTAGCGCTGACAAATGAACTCTCAGCCATATTTTTAACTTCTTGAATATAAGAAATATCTTTATCCAATAATTTTTCATCAGTAATGTTAGTCCCAAAATTAACATTTCCAATTAATTTCTTTGCAGCAACGTTCCCATTCGTATGTGCATTTAATGTAGCTTCATTAACAAAAATATGGAATTTAGATGCATAACCCAAATTATTCTTAGATACATCAGTAAAGTCATCACTGACGTGTCCTCCATTTTGAACTTCAGGATTAAGTGATTTTCCAGAAACATTTTGAATAGATACAACTGTATTTTCGTCAGCTTTCACATTTGTGATTCCCATCCCAGATAATACAACTGCACTGATTGCAACACATGATAAAATATTTATTCTTTTTTTCATTAACGTAAATTTATTACTCCCTTATTAATTTTTCAACGATTATTATTATCTTATGAAAACAATAAGATTTTTATTCAAGTTATGAAAAATCTTTTTTCTGAAAATGAATAAATTGTTTTATTTAAATTGAAGTTGGGTTGCGTTTAATTGCCGTCTCAGATAACCAATTCTATTCCGAATCCTTGGAATTTCAGTTTATGGTTTGGTACTTTCTTTTATGGAAAACAAAAAACAGCATCTATTCTCTAGTCTTCGAAACTTAATTCGTTCACTATAAAAACAGATGCTGTTATTTTTTTAAATCATCTAGGAAAAATCCAGAATAGAACAATTATTCCTCAATGAATGGAAGTAAATAATCAATAAATCCGCTATTTGTTGCGGAGGACAGCAATTAAATCCTACCAAAATTGAACTCGTAAATTGCCGACTCCATATGACCACTGGTAAGGTCCTGAACGGGCAATTCTCGTTAATTCATTGATCATATCTAATACTTTATGATCATATTCTTTTCCCAAATTTAACTTAGTTGACAATGTCCACAGCGTTATCCCATTAACCGTTTTGGCTGCCACTATTTCAGCCGGTTGGTCATCATTTAACGCTTGACCAGCTTTGACCAAAATTTGCATTACATTTGAATCAACTTTTCTAAGTTTAAAGATTTGATACATTTCATCGATTATTTCAAAGACTCGCTTTGAATTCTCATCTTCCAATATATCGATCCCCCATTACTTATCTGATTAAGTTACAAACTAAGTATATCACTGGGGATTATTTATCTTGTTTATGACGCATAGTCAATTGGATACGATTTCTTTCTTCATCAACATCCAAGACCCAAACCGTTACAATATCACCAATTGTCACTACAGTACTTGGATCACTGACAAAATGATCAGATAATTGTGAAATATGGACTAAGCCGTCCTGTTTAACACCAATGTCAACGAAGGCTCCAAAATCAATCACGTTTCTGACCGTTCCTTGCAATTCCATCCCTGGTTTTAAATCAGCCATTGTCAAAACATCTTGGCGTAATAATGGTGCCGGCATACTGTCACGCATATCTCGTCCCGGTTTACTTAAACCAGAAATAATATCTGTCAAAGTTGCATCCCCAATGTTTAATTCTTGGGAAACTTTGGCTTTGTCTAATTTAGCCAAACGTTGTTGTAACTTGGCTGAACCGATTTCTTTAGTAGTTTCATCAATACTTTTAAGCAATTGTCTCGTTGCTGCATAACTTTCCGGATGAATATCAGTATTATCCAAAGGATTACTCCCATCGATAATTCTTAAAAAGCCGACTGCTTGTTGGTAAGCTTTTGGTCCTAAGCGAGGAACATCTTTTAATGACTGACGATCCACGAAAGCTCCCTTTTCATTTCGGAATTTAACAATATTCTTAGCCGTTGTAGCAGTTAAGCCAGAAATATGCGTCAACAATTCAGGACTGGCAGTATTAACGTTAACACCAACTTGGTTAACTGCCGTTTCGACCACTCGATCCAACTGTTCATCTAATTCTTTTTCAGGAACATCGTGTTGATATTGACCTACGCCGATAGCTTTAGGATCAACTTTGATCAATTCAGCTAATGGATCTTGCAAGCGACGTCCGATACTGACAGCTGAACGTTCTTCGACGTGGAGATCAGCAAATTCTGCTCTGGCATTGGCACTGGCGGAATAAACTGAAGCCCCGGCTTCATTGACGATGACGTAATAAACTGGACGATTCAAAGTCTTCAAAATTTCACTGACGAATTCTTCTGATTCACGGCTGGCGGTTCCATTACCAATGGCAATCATTTGAACGTGATACTTTTCAATCAGTTTTTTAAACTCAGGACCGGCGGCCTCACGAAGTTTCTGACTCGCTGGTTTGTGAGGATAAATTACTTGTTTAGTTAAGAAGCGACCCGATTCATCCATAATTGCTAACTTACATCCCGTCCGATAAGCTGGATCGAATCCCATGACGATTTTGCCCTTCAGCGGTGCTTGCATCAACAAATGATATAAGTTGTTGCCAAAGACTTGAATCGCATGAGCATCCGCTGTATCTGAAATCTTTCTTCGTAATTCCCGTTCGATTGCCGGTCCTAAGAAACGTTTGTAGGCATCACTAAAAGCAGCGTCAATTTTCTCAACCGCAGGGCCTTGTCTTTTACCAACAATGCGTGAATGACCGTAATCCAAAATTCTAGTTGCATCAACATCAATGCCCACAGTCAAAATTTTTTCCCGTTCACCACGATTAATAGCCAACACGCGATAAGGTGGGATCTGCTTCAAACTTTGAGTGAAATCATAATACGTGGCATAGACTTGTTGCTCATCTTTTTCTTTAGCACCACGTTTTACCTTGCTGGTGAGTTCACCATGCTGCCAAGTATATTTTCTAATGGAATCACGAAAGTCAGCTCGTTCACTGAAAGTTTCTGCTAAAATTTCATGAACACCAGCCCAAACTGAATCAAGGTCGGGTAATTTCTTTTCCGCATTTACAAATGATTTAGCTTTCTCATCGAGACCTTTTTGAGGAAATGTCAACAACCAATCCGCTAAAGGACTAAGGCCTGCTTCTTTAGCAATCGTAGCTTTGGTACGCCGCTTTTGCTTATATGGCAGATACAGATCCTCAACCTGTTGCAATACAGTCGCTTGTTCTAACTGTTGCTTCAACTTGGGCGTCAATTTGCCTTGTTCATCGATCAACTTCAAAACGTCGTCACGTCTCTGATTTAGTTTCATCAGACGGTGGGTTTCATCTTCAATTTCTCGAATAGCAACTTCATCAAGTGTTCCCGTCCGCTCTTTTCGATAACGTGCGATAAACGGCACAGTGTTACCTTCATCTAAAAGTGTTAAAACAGCTTGAATTTGTTGAACACGATATTGACTGAGCTGCTTTTGAACTGGCTCAGCTAATTGTGCCATCGTTATTTCTTCTTTAGTTGCCATAACTTCCTCCAATTGATTATTCTCAGAAATATATCATACCACTAAATTATCGAGAAATAATCGCTTTCATTTCTATTGCTTAAATCAATCGACCACTTCATAATGATGATAAAGATGTTTAATCTGGAGGGCAATTATGGATGACAAAGACTTTTTGATGCGACAACTAAAATCCTTTGCGGAAGGCTTTGGCATGATGGTGGGCAAAAAAGGCCAAGCGAAAAGTGAAATCGTTTTTGAACAAAAGCAGAATCAAAATGGCAAAAATTATACCGATTTGGAAAATTTATTGCTCCATCACAAATACGAGGCCGCGATTCAGTATACTTATGCCCAAAAATTTAACTTGAGTAATACCGAATACGTTCAACTCGGCAATTGGCTCATCAGCAAACTAGAATCTTTTTCTGATATGAACCAAACTCAATTGTTAGATTTGAAAAAGAATATTCAAAAAGTAGCTGACTCTACCCTTACTCAAGGTGAGCACAATGAATAATCTTGGTGAAAAAATCAAAATTGCACGTCTTGATAAACATCTGACCCAGCAACAGTTAGCAGATCAATTATTCGTCACTCCACAAGCCGTTTCCAAATGGGAAAATAATCAAGGCTCCCCTAGTCTGGACAAAATTGACGACCTATCACAAATACTTGGCAAAGAAATCAACTATTTTATTGGAAGTAACAGCTCAAAAGATTCCTATGATGACAAAAGAAAATGGTTGCTACTGACGCTCAATAGTCTGTATTACCTCGTAACTTTAATCATCAGCTTTAGCTTTAGTCCTAAAATTAATCACGATTTTTTCAGCATGATTGTCAGTGCCATTATTTTCTTCATTATTTTGGCAAGCTTAATTTACTTATTTAACAAATATCCCATCACCCATCTTGTGAGATATGGATTGATATTCGGTTTTTTTGATATTATTTGGCTGATCTGTATCCTAGCACTATTCATATCAAAATGAGTCGCAATATACCCAACAACAATAAATGTAACGGATAAAAAATATAGCAAGCATAGCTATTGATTCGACCTTTGTTACCGTTATATAACGCTAGTAAAACGAAGGCCAATTCAACCCCAGAAAAGATTCCTACCTCTGGTATCATCAATAAATATCCTAACGGCAAAAGCTTTTTATTTCCTCTAATCAAATAAAAGACTACTATCAAGAGGATTCCCGGATACACTCCCCAATCAACTTTTAAAAAGTACGCAACCACTGACAATCCTAAACTCGAAATCAAACCCAGCCAGCGCTCCTTATTTTGCAAACTAACAATTATTAGTAATCCTAATAACAAAGTCCAAATCACATTTTGACTTTTAAGATTGATGAGTTTCCCTGAAGTAGCTAAATCAAAAGGTATCTCTGAAATAATGGTCAAACCAAACAATCTTTTGATATAGTTATTCAAGTTCTTCGTATGGAAAAATCCTTCAACGATAAAAAAGGCAAAAATTGGAAAAGTTACTTTACCTACAAAAGTCAGTGCATCGTATGATTGTAAATAAAGCCTGTGTATTTGCAACCAAGCAATTGAATGTTGTCCAATAACTACTGGATATATCAAAACCTTTGCCAAATGGTCGCAAAACATCGTTAACATTGCAATTATCTGTAATTTACTCTTATTCAAAAAATCACTCCCTGTCAGTTCTAATATCCAACAAGAGAGTGATTTTTACTATCAACCAATAGTTGAATTTGCTCAACCGTTAGTTGGATTATTTTGCAACGATATCATAACGATGTGTTATTTAACGAACTTGACCAAAATAACTATTTACAGTAAAACAGATTTAGAATCTAATCGAAAGGTCACGTTATGTACAACATAGAGATCAATCAAAGTGTGATGGCTCAGCTGCCTAAAAAGGACAGAAAACTTTTCTCTCAAAAAATAATTGAAAAACTAAATATTAATCTACAAAATGATTATTATCGGATCAAACCAATTCGAAAAATTTCTGATCAAAGTGCTTACGAAATGCGAATTCATTTGGGCAAAAAGAATTTTCGGTTTGCTTTTAACATTGAACAAAGAAAGGTCAATATTTTTTATCTCAGCACCACACTCGAAAAGAAAGAATTTGATAAGGAAGCTCTAAAAAATGAAACGAATCCCTCGTAAGCAACTTCTAAATTTCCTCAAGAAAAATTCTCAAGGCCCTCTTTTGACGATTACTTTCTATACTTTCAAAAAGGACCGCAGTATCAATGTGGTTGCCCATGGAAATGATTACTTAGTCAAAGAAGTTGGCTTCAACCGACAAGAATTTATCACCCATTCCAACAAAGAAATGCTTAAATTAGTGAACAAATTAGCAAAAATCGAATTTTATCGTAGCCAAACACTGTATGTTTCTTTGGGATAACACTTATAGACTGGACTTTCTTACTAAAGAAAAGTAAAATTAAATTGATATGTAACAAGAGAATTCAAGTAACCACGTGGCTAACCGAACCCGGTTAGTCAATTTTTATGCGGCGAAATGTTTTTCTAATAAAAGATGGAGTTCAAGTATGGATATTAAAGAATTAAATTTTGTCACTAAGGAAATTGAGAACTTTTCTGGTTTAGAACATATTGGCAACGGAAAAAATGTCGATATTGAAGTTTTTTTTCACTCCTTTATGACTTGGCTTGATTGGAACAATGTCTTAGATGTGATTAATAATTATAAAGATATTCACATGAATCTTCATTATGTGACGTCACACGACTTTTTAGTCTGGTTACTGCACTATGGAGACGTTTACGATAACTTATTGAGACACTGCTTGCGAAATGATCCCGAGATCAACTATAAACAAGCTGCCCGCCAACTGTATCAAATGCGCCAATATCATCCCAAATTTTCTTTCACTGTCGCTTTAACAACTCATTTAAAGTCTTTTGAATTTCTGTCTGACAATGACTTGGATAAATTTATCCCCATTTTGGCAGAAATACCTAACAATCAAGGTCTTAAGCAACCAGAGAGGGTTAATTCCAAATTAGGTGACAATCTTTTTGATGCAATCTATAGCCTATCAAATTTTGCAGTTCAACGAGTTGCCCAAGAATGTATCTAAAAAAGTGAAATAAGCCAAGATAATTGAAGTGCGATTATCTTGGCTTATTTGTTTTGGTCGAAACGAGTTACACAAGAGCAACTCTCTTACCATTTTTCCAATTGAACTTTGACGCGACGCTTACTCTTAGCGTTTGGATTTGGGTCGTTTTCTTCAGCATGGCCTAGGACTTCAAATAAATCACTGATTAATTTCTTTTCACCTTCAGCTGAAAGATCAATTTCACTGTGTGATGACATGGCAATTGAATCATCTGATTTCTTTTTTAATTGATTCTTTAAAGCTTCAATTAATTCATGATGTTGCAGCATGACTAACTGTAACGTTTGCTCACCATGTTCTCTAATCCAATCATCTGAAAAATTAATAACATTATCTTCTTTAAAGGAATTATATTGTCCTTGTTGACTTAAATGCGAACTTGAATAATAATTCTCAGTCAAATTTTTAACCTTTTTTTGTTTAACAATCACTAACAAATCAGCTTCAACCATCTTATTCAAGGTATAGTAAAGCTTGTTGTTAGCAATTTTAGTTGCTTTAGAAATCTCTTTAGGCGTTAGCCCATCTTTTTCTTGGGTGGCATTCAAAATCTTTCCAACTTTATCATCCACCATTAATTTAGCAAATTGGTCTACTGTGACTTTCGACATCATTTTCACCTCGTATTTAGCATAAATGTTTGACAAATTAAAATCAAACGGTTAAAGTTTGTTTATCATTTAAATTAATTTAAACGTAAAACGAATTTTAATTGGAGTGATTTCTATGAAGAATTTATTACGTAACAAAGCTTTCTTAACTTTAACGAGTGTCGATTTATTTGAAACCATCGGTATGAGTTTGTTTAATATCATTCTTTTGACCTACGCGAGGACCTTCGCACAGGCTCATTTGATGGTCTCACTAGTTTCAATTGCCACAGTCTTACCAGGAATTTTTGGCATCGTCACTGGGCAAATCGCCGATCGTACCAAAAATAAACGTTTCTGGCTAGCGTTCACCAAATTTACTCAAGCTCTACTCTATTTGTTACTGGCTCAACTGATCAATCAAAAACAAGTATTTATTCTATTGATTATCATTGCCATCAATATCGTTTCCGACTTGTTGGGAATGTACAACAATGGTTTGACAATGCCAATTATTCAACAAAAAATCGACGAAAATGAACAGGAACAAGCTATTGGTGTCAATTCGGGAATTTTAACTATCATGCAGACAGTTGGCCAAGCTATCGGAATTTCCTTACTTGCCATCACGAAGGACTATCAATTAGCCGGTTACGTCAATGCAGCAACTTTTTTAATTGCCGGAATCATAGTGCTAGTCGGTTACCAGAATTTAACTGTTAAAGAAGAAAAAAAGACTGCTCCATCAGCTAAAAGACTCTTAAGACAAATGAAACAAACCTTGGAAGCTAGTGCCGATATTAATGCCTGGGGGCTGATTGGTAGTATTTTCTTCATCAACGCCGTTGGTTCGTCGCTTGACGCCATCATTAATCTGTATTTAGTTGATCAAGCACGATATTTGCCCTTTTCCTTTAGCGTTAGTGTTTTCGTGATCAATACCGTTTTGGTAGTCGGACAAATTTCGGGAAGTGTTCTACACTCTGGCTGGTTCAAAAAATTATCATTTAAAAGCGTGATGATAACCTGTGTCGTCTCCTGGATCATCTTTTACTTAGATCTCCTAAATAACTTTAATAGCTTTACCATTGTGATCATCACCATGGCAATCGGTGGATTTTGTATGGGTCAAGCTAACCCTAAGTTGACTGCCGCACTTTTAAAGACGGCTGAACCAGACATCATCGGCAGTCTAACTGGTTTAATGAATACAATTTCAATCATTTCCATGCCACTAGGAACAATTGGCTTAGTCTTACTCTACAATTTGGTTAATCCCGCAAGTTCATACATCGTTTCAATGTTGTTACTAGGTTGTTCTGTAATTTGCTTATTTATTCCACAAAAATCTGTAAAAACTGAATTAAATTAATTTCATTTTTAAAAGATTTTTTCATAAAGATTCACATAATTATGGTTAAATTTCAAAATATCGATACATTTCCAACCATTATCAATTTTGAAACTATCAATTTGATCAAATTTACTACGAATCGCTAAATCACCTTTCTTTGCCTCATATAAATCCTGAAAGTCTCTCAGATATCCATATTTAAGTAATGGACTGATTCCAATCAAATCTTTATCAGTTTCTTGTTTTCTAAGGTAACTTTTTCGATCAATTGGTTTTTCAACTAATCTAAACACTGAAAAATTGTCATAAAGGCCATTTAAAAATAACTTTTTACCTCGATATTCATTTTTCATCATCGCATCAATTTTGTAGGTTTCTGAATAAGAACCATCAGAGCTATTAAAAAAAGTTTCATTCCCGTTAACACCGAAATATGAAAAAACAGTAAATGAAATAAACGAAGCAATCGGAATTCCCAATAATATAAAAGCTAATTTGGTATCTAATAGAAGGTTCAATCTATTAATCAAAGAAAAAAAACCAAAAGCTGTGAAGACAATCAGAGGATACCAAACAAGGTTCCAATGATTAAAATTTGCTTTTATGACCATTGCACACGGAATGAAACTAATGCTTGCTATTAGACATAAAAATTTAAGCTTGATTGTGTTAATGTTCAATCCTTGATTTGTAAATAATCCACCAATCACACCCAAGATAAATAAAGGTAAAAAAATGATTCCTTTTTTTGCAACACCATTTTGTGGTAAGTTATCCGTTCCAGCAAAAAATTGTTTTATTCCAGTAGTTAGATTATTTAAAACATTATTAATTATGTTGTGATCAAAAAGGATCAACGAACTAGTTCTATTTGCCGGCAAATATGGATAATCAAAGAAAAAAAGGTGTGAAACACGACTGATATGCATGATGTTAACTCTGTACGCAAAAACAATTAGTGGACTACTGACAACCATTAAACATAATATCCAAAGCAATAAATATCTAAGTGAAATCCATTTATTGAATAAAGAAATAATGAAAATTCCCGACACCAAAAATGGCAAATAGATCCACGATGCAATATATCCATAGGCTGAAACACCAATTAGAATTCCTGAAAACGAGATGACCAGAAATTTATTTCTTTCTATAATCAATGCAAAATAAAAAAGGACTAATCCTAGAGAAACAAAAACAGGTGATATATTTGCATCTAATACCCAGCGGCTTGAAATATAAACCCATGGGGAAGTACATAAAATTACTAGAATGGTAAAAGCTAAAAATTTATTTTTTTGAGTTAAATAAGTGGCAATCGTAAATCCAATAATTGCAAGAAAACTAATAATTGCCATCGGCAATCTAAACGCGAGAATACTAAATCCCACTAATTTAATTAACGGAATAACTAGCCAAGAATACAATACTGACTGTCCTTGACCCCAAACACTTCCAAAATAAATTGGATTGTGCAACCCATTAATATCTTTTGAAAAATTTATTTCGCTAATAACTTCATTCATATAATTTGTTTCATCTATAAAAAGACCTGGTAACTCGTCAATTTTATATGTTAAAACCAGAAAAAAAATCAAAGAAACAAAGACAATTAATAGCAAACAAAGTCGCTGTTTTACCCAATTTAGTATTTTCATTAATAGCTCCCACAAATTTTGATCACATTTTTTAAATTTTATATCTTAAATATTAGATTTTAATATTATATTTTACAAACAAAATACGTATATAAATTTTGGTTTTATGCACGCAATTTTGTTATTGTAATATATTTATTAATTAATATTTTTAAAATTTTATCAATTAAACAAAAAAATCCGACTTAATTGTCGGATTTTTTCTATATATTCTCAATAATTTTGACAAAATCATTCAAAGTGTGTGACCACTGAATAGTTTGCAAGAACTGTTGAGTTTTTTCATTATTATTCTTTAAAACATCAACATTTTCCTTCACTGTCATGAATAAATTAGCTAATTCTTTTTCATCCATGTGGACGTTAAAACGGCAATTCTCAGGAATAAAGAATTTACCTGTCCCTTCAGTAAAATCAATAAATGGCAGACCAGTACTCATCATTTCAAAAGGAACTAATGAAAAGTTGGTCATTGAAGGAGCAATTCCAAAATCACACTTTTTATAAAGCTCGTTCATTTCCGACTTCGAAAGTTTACCTAGGTTTTCACCATTGATGAACTGCTTATCCTTGGTTGAGCCAAAGTAATGAATTCTAAATCTGATGCCATCTTCAATTTCAAGTAATTTCTGGGTATTCTTTAGCACCATCTGTAAATTAATTGGTGCTCGTCTGGGGCTATCCCACTTTGTATATACAGCTAAATCAAAAGTTTTTTTCGTTCCATAATTATCAAAATTACGTTTTTTGTATGGATAATTTACTAAATCTACAGGAAATGTAATTTGGTCGATTTTACCATATTGTGTACAATTTTTTTCAATCATCTTGGCACACCATGGACCTAAAGAAATCATATGTAGTCCTAAATTATAAGACTTTTGAGCTAATTGATAACGATCACCATAAGGATAGAAGTAAGGTTCATAATCTTGAACAAAATACATCTTATACCCTGGCTTGTTCTTAATTACATAAGCTGATTCCCACAAGGTTGCAAACCATATGTCTGATTCATGCGTATCTAGCTTATCAAAACTCAAACAAGTTCCTTGATAATTTTCATAATTGGCTTCAGCGTTATGTTCCATTTCCTTTTGTGATTGTGGTACATAACTCAGGTAATAAACATCATAGCCTTTTTGACTCAATAAAGTTCCCAAATGTAGCATTGTGGTTTGACCACCATCATATTCGATGATCCCTGTTGTTACAAAGGTAATTGAATGATATGTCGACTTCTTGTTTTGAACGGCTGGCTTATCATTAAAATACTTCAAAATTGAATCATAATCATGAATATCACCTTGACTGACATCCTTTAATTTATACTGCTGTTGTTTCAAATAACCGCCTCTCAATAATTTGTTATATATATAATTATATACCAAAAAATATTTTTGAGGTAATTTCTAATTATTATCATCATTTAATTCATATAGATTTAGACAGTTAGTTCAATTTGATTTCCTTCAGGATCTAACACAACACTTTCATAATAACCATCCCCAGTTGTTCTTGGGCCACTTAAGTGAGTGTACCCATCAGTTTCAATTTGACTAGAAATTTCATCAACCTTTTCTTTTGAACCAAGCGATATTGCCAAATGCATGTAGCCTAAAGGATAACCAGATAACTTCTCCGTATTTAAATCTTCACGTGTGCATACTTCCAAGCGAGCCCCATCTTGGAAAGTTAAAAAACGTGATGAAAAAGTTGTTTTGGGATTATGATATTTTTCTGAAGCAACCGCTCCAAAGTATTTTTGATAAAATTCGACTGTTTTTTCTAAATTTTCTACAAATAAACCTACGTGTTCAATTTTCATGTTTATGCTTCCATCCTATCTACGAAGCTTTTTAAACTTCGCTAATTAAGTGTATTTAAAATATATCATTAGGTCTCGACCTTGTCTAGAACAAATCAAAGATACTTGGAATTTTTGTTGTATTGTTTTTTCCAATTTTTGCTTGAATAAATCTAGCCAACGTGTTGAAATAGTATTCATCAAAAGAACTTACGTTCGTAAAATAATAATAAAAAATACTAGACGATTTTGTCTAGTACTAATGATTACAATACAAATTTATTAATAACTTCAGCTAGAGCATCATGATTATTATCAGCTTCGGTTACATATTTAGCAGCAGCTTTGACACTATCGATTCCGTTGGCAACACTAACTGGCAAGCCAACTGCTTTTAACATTGGCAAATCGTTACTGTTATCTCCTGCCGCAATGATTTCTTCCGGCTTGATTCCTAACAACTTTCCTAGTTGAACTGAAGCACTTCCTTTGTCAATTCCAGCTGGATTAAATTCAACATAACGGTCAGATGAATATGTGACCGCTAATTTTGATGGATCAACTTGTTCTTCGACATCTGCACGCATTTGCTTTCTGTCATCCATTGTTGGCAAAGCCATGATAACTTTCATAACATTTTCATCTTTAAATTGTTCAAAATCAGGTTTGTCTAAAATTTGAAAACTTACTCCACGATTTTTCAAGTATGCTGAATCTTCTGGAACTGGGTTAAAGATATAAAGTACATCTTGAGTATAAACGTGTGTGGCAGCTTTCTTATTCTTTGCTCCAGCTTCAAAAACACCTTTGGCAACTTCATATGGCATCGCATTGATGGCAATTGGTCGATTATTCTTATTTTCCAAGATCAACCCACCGTTATAAGAAATGGAGTATTCATTAGCTTTATCACGTAATTCCATTTTTTCCAAATCATTTTGAAAAGAAGTGTAACTACGACCAGAATTTGGTACAAAGTGCACTCCCTTGGCTGTAGCTGCTTTAATAGCTGCTACGTTCTTTTCTGATAAAGTCCCATCATCATTCATCAATGTTTCATCTAAATCACAAACAATCATTTTATACATTTATCAATTCCCTCTCACTCTTAAATTACTATTTCACTGTATCGAAATAAACCGATAAATGCAAACGTTTACTAAATTTTCATGACTACTAATTAAACCACACACCAGTCAAAATAGCCGTGGCTGCAATGCCATCGTAAATATTCTTCTGATGAACAATTTCATGATACAAGTCCAATGCAGCTTTAGGTAGATTTTTATTTTCATTGTTTAATGATACCGCATGTAGTGACATCAAACGACAGAGCTTCGAAGAAACCAAGTTTGGATCATCTCCATTATCGACTTCCTTAGCTGCTTCTAAAATCAACTCTGACAGTTTTTTATCCTGTTTAATTTCAGAATCTGAATAAGTCTTACTTAAACGATTCATCATGATTTTTTCTCGTTCTTTTCGACTCATAAAATCTCCCTTAATCATCAATATGCAAATAATTAATTTGCAATCGATAGTATAATCGTACCATTGATTTAGGAAAATTCTGACGATTATTTAAATATGATTTGGCAATTTGTCTACATAGCAAAGCAGAAACCATATCTATGTCTTGAGTTTCTTTAATTTGTTCAATCGCCTCAGCAATCAATTCCTTGAGATCAGTTCTTGGCAGCAGTTCAAAACTGTTATAAACATCTTCTAAGTCTGTTAACATTTGTGATTCCAATTCAAATAATTCTCTTTGATTACTTTTTTTCATAACTTTTGCTCTCCCCTCATCTTGGGTCAATTATCGAGTCTGATATACATAATGACAATAAATATGACAATCTATATTTTTATATTTCTTATGTATTAATTTATCAAAAAAGCAGCCAACAGTGACTTATCATCACTTCTGACTGCTTTTTAGAACGAATAATCAGCACCCAAAACGTGCCAATTATAAGTTTTATTCAAATCCATCTTATTTTGTCGCAATAGTTCTAATTTGTCACTTTCATCATTGGAATCAACTGGATCGACTTCAATAATGATTTTCGACCCAATTTTTGGAAGTTTTTTATTATATTCAACCATTATATGGTGATTGGCTTCACGAGTTTGATTTTTATTCTTATACCATGAATTAGTGGTCGTGACTCCTCCATCAAATACTAGGTCAATCGTTTTATTTTGAAGCGCCTTATCACCATTAAGCACTCTATCCACATGAACAGTTACTTGCGTATGCGCATGATTTGCTTTAACGTTCATCTTTTTTAGATTATAAACGGTAGCTTCAATTACCGACTCTTTTCCATTCGAATCAGTGATGGTAAAACCTTGATCACTGCCCTCTTTATTAGCTTGAATCACCGGTAATTGTGCGGTTAGTTGTTGCCAGGTATTATAATTTTTCTTGGTAATCACAGTATTAATTGAACTCACTGAACCACTAGAGCAAGCGGATAATGGTAAAACAAATACTAGTGTAAATAAAAGCATTAGTGTTTTTTTCATCGTTATTCTTTTCCTCCAACACATTATTACACGTTAGAGAATTTCGGTATACCACGATTATTTAATAAAAAACTAATAACAAGCTTATGTTAACCGATTCAAAACATTCAAAACACCTTCATCATTATTTGATTCCGTGAAGTGATTTACTTGATCTTTAATTTTTTGCTCGGCATTGTCAACAACATAACCAAATGGCGTCATCTTCAGCATTGTTAGGTCATTTTCATTATCACCAAAAGTCATAATTTCATCATCAGCAATATTGAAACGACGTTGCAATTCTCTCAAACCACTAGCCTTATTAACAGAACTTTCACTGATCAATTCGGTATTAAAACCAGAAGTTTGACTAGACAATTCGTCTGGCAACTTTCCTCGTAATTTGCCCATCATTTTATTGAAATCGACCCCTGCTTGAAAGGTTATCCCGATACTAGTGATTTGATCTTGCAATTTTTTAGGCGTAATTGTTGCCAAATCAGGGATTTTTTGTAAATGGTTGTAATATTGATAAGTCAAATCAAAGGCTACTTGTGAAATACTTTGATCAACGTAAGCCGATTTAAGTCCAACTACTAAGTGTTCCGCAATATCACTCGGTGAAAACTCTTGATTGATAACATTCAAGGTTTGTGTCACAGCATCTTTTGGCATCGCTTTGATCAGAAGTGGTTGATTTTCACTGTAAACAGCTGCTCCGTTTTGAGAGACAAAATCCATTTCTGAATTGAATTCACTAAATTGATCAAGCAGGCGTTGATACTGGGAACCACTAGCTGCTACGACACGAATATTTTTAGCCCGTAATTGTCTTAAAATTTCACCGAAACGTTGATGATTGTAGGTATTCTGATCATTTAAAAACGTTCCATCCATATCAAAAGCAACTAATTTAATACTCATAAAGACACCTCATAAAAATAATATCTTTTAATAATACCACTTATCACAGCACAAGAAAAAACAAGTAACCGCAAATCTGATTACTTGTCTTCCGATTTCATCGTTCCCCACCATTGAGGATAGATGTCACCTAACTTTACTGTCTTACGATTCTCATAATCAACCATAATTTCAGTATCTTTATTATTAACCGAAAACTGCATCAAGGCTTCACGACAACTGCCACAAGGCATCCCGTCTAACCCTGAAGGTGGCGTATCTCGAAAGGCAATAATGCGTTTAACTTCCATCTCGCCACTATCTTGTAACATATTCAACAAAGCCACACGTTCAGCACAGAGATTCAAGACCCCACACAAACCTTCAACACAAACACCTGTGTAAATTTTGCCTGATTTGGTTTCCAAGGCACAAACCACATTATTGGCATAAATAAAATCGTTTAATTCGGCCGGTTTATATAGCGGCTGTGCTTTCTGATATAGTTTTTCCCAAATATCCATAAAATCAACTCCTATGGATATAAATTATAGCAAAATAATTCCCTGCTACATTTAATCAAATTTATTCCAAAAATACTTTTGGTAATGCAAGTGTACTGCAATTGAGACTATTAAAATCAAAACGGCAACCAAACTATTGATAAGCGTTGGATTATTTGCCTGCAAAATTGCCATACTATAAGCCACTAGAGCAATGACACTGACAATGATGATGATAAACATGATTCCCACCATTTCAAAATTTCCGCCACCACGATTGAATAACTCGGTAATGCTAGTCCAATTAGTGATTCGTAAACGAAAATCGCGGGCAAAATAATACTGACCAACTAAATACGTCCCTAAAAGGCTACCGAAAATAGTCGAAATTAACATTACAAGACTCATCTTAGTAACAATTGCGATAACTATTGCCAAAACTAGATTGATTACATTTTGAAAAACAAAACCTAATAGAAACTTCTGTCGCAAATATTTCTTCATCGAAATCGGCAATGACCTCACGAAATCAAAATTTTCTCGATCTAAAGCTATTAAATTAGCAATCAGCGTTCCTTGATTCGTGTTGAAAAAAGCTAAGGCAATTCCACCGACAAAGAATACTCCCACCCATTTCAAAGGAAGATCAGTCGGTATTCTTGCAAAGCCAAAGGAAATGACAAATATCAGAGGTACCATGACCGAATTCACTAATACTTGTAACAGTAAATTTGGTTCATGGAGTAATTGCCGATTGTATAGATTAAGTATCTTAACGATACTGTGAGATTCATGATGTTTTCTGCGGGAAGTATTGTGCTGAAAGCTTGCACTAACCTGGGTTACTTGGTCCATCAAATGTGGTAATACAAAAACTTTCACACCAAAAATTAAACCAATTAATATTACTAATAAAGTTAATAAAGTAATTAAACCACCGCTTGAAAGTGGATCCTTACTCAAATAAAACAGTGGCAATAAAAACTTGATCTTAACGAAATCCCCACTAGCATTGCTAGCCTGATTAGTGCTTAAAATTCCAAACATCGCTGCAGCTAGTGAAATCATCATCAGTGCATTCATTGTCATACTGGGATGTTTTTGGACCACTTTTATTTGAGTCAATTCTAAAACGATAATGGCACAAATTAATAAAACAATCGCTAAAACTAATAAATAAGAGATCAATGAAACTAGCACATTAATTGGTAGCGTGACACCACTTCTCATCCCAGTTAGAAACAAAATTGTCACTAGCGGTATGGTGAATGGCACGATATTTAACACCACTGTGAATATTTTACTGATAAAAATCTCGGATTGCTTGAATGGCAGTGGCGCATAACTATTTAAATCCTTGCCAGCAAAGAAAACGTTGTAGATGCCGAACATACTTTGAGAAATCCCTAAAATCAAAAACATTAGAATATAGGAGGTGAACATCCCTGGCATTTGGCTATAATCGATTGAAAACATTGAAAAGCCGTATATCACTCCAAAAATCAATAAATTGACGATAAATTGCAAGAACAACTTTTTAGTCATCTTGGTACCGACTAGACCCTTTTTTCGATATTTACTAGTCATCTGTGGATTTAACAGTCGCAAATTCACGGCCATTAAGGCTTTAAACTGTCGATTAAACATGGCCTTCACCTTCTATATCATCAACCATTTCCTGATCGTCAATTCTCCCTGCCATTCCTAAATAAATTTCTTCAAGTGACTCATTTTCATGTTCAGCCAGTAAGTTTTGAACTGAGCCGTTATAAATCAATTCCCCTTGTTTCAAAATGGCTAATTGATCACACAATTGTTGTGCCGTATCAAGATTGTGAGTAGAAAAAATTACCGTTTTAGCCTTTCGAGCATGTGATTGCATCATCTGTTTCAAATCATAAGCTGCCTGAGGATCGAGTCCCTGCAACGGTTCATCTAAAATCCAAATATCAGGATCAGACAATAAAGCCCCAATCAAAATAGCTTTTTGACGCATCCCATGAGAAAAACTACTTAAGGTTTCGTCGACGTGTTCTTCCATGCCAAATAATGTTACTAACTTCAAACGTCTATCCTTAATATCATCAAGTTCATAAGCTGCTGCCAATAAATCCCAATATTCCATAGCCGTTAACTGCAAAAAAATATCAGGAGTATCTGGTACATAAGCAATTCTCTTTTTTATAGCCTGCCGATTTGTTTTCAAATTCAACCCATCGACAATAATCTCTCCACTAGTTGGTTCAATGATACTGACCAAACTTTTTAAAGTTGTCGACTTCCCTGCCCCATTATGTCCTAAAAACCCAAAAATCTGTCCTGGTTCAATTACTAAATCCAAATTTTTTAAAGCCTTTTTTTCATCATAATTTTTAGATAGATTTTTAATTTCAATCATGTCATTAGCCCCCTCAGTTACCGTAAATTTACTACTAGTGTACCAAGAATCAAATTCTAGACCTAGTTTATTTCAGAAATATATTTTTAAAATTTGCAACTTTGTGTTGACAATTTATAAAAATGTTGAATTTTTAATAATTACGTTATAAAAAATACATTTTGTATGAATTGAATAATTAATCAATAACCAGATTTTTATATTTCATAATTTGAGTATTTTCTAAAAAAGTCGTGATAAAATTTCACTTAGTAATTTTATTCGCTTTATAATTGATTTGATGAAAGTGATGAAAGTATACCTGTGATCAAATAATTTTCATTAATTTTTAAAAGCTGGTGAAAAAATGAAGGATATTCACACACAATTATCAACTGACAACGTTCAAGAACCACTTCAAAAACTTTTCAGTGATTTGAAAACTAAGAAAAATGGTCTTACCCAAACAGAGGCCATTAAGCGGATCAAACATTTTGGGCCCAATACGATTCACCGTAGTCAACAAAAATCTCAAATCAAAGCCTTTCTAAAAAACTTTGCTAGTTTAATGGCTATTCTACTTTGGGTCAGTGGTCTAATTGCAGTCTTAACTGGCTCTACTGAATTAGGAATTGCTATTTGGTTAGTCAATATTATCAATGGACTATTCAGTTTCTGGCAAGAATATAAAGCGGCCAAAGCCACCGATTCTTTGATGGCAATGTTACCCACCTATACGCGGGCTTTTCGAGATGGAAAAATCGAACAATTAGATGCCAAAGACCTAGTACCTGGAGATGTCTTTCAACTTCAAGCAGGCAATTCTGTTCCAGCTGACGCTCGCTTACTTGATGCAACGTCTCTTCAAGTCGATCAATCAGCTTTGACAGGTGAAACAGTCCCTGAATCTAAAACTGTCAAATTTGTCCCAGGAAAGGGTAAATTTTCCGAATCAGACTTAGTTTATGCTGGAACGACGGTTGGCTCTGGTGATGGTACTGCAGTCGTTTTGTCAACAGGTATGAATACTGAATTCGGTAAAATTGCTTCATTGACGCAAAAACAAAATAAAACCATCAGTCCTTTACAACAAGAACTAAATCGTCTAACTAAACAAATTTCAATGATTGCCATTGCAGTTGGCCTAGTCTTCTTTATTGCAGCTATTGTCTTCGTTCATCATCCCCTTGCACAATCGTTTATTTTTGCTTTAGGAATGATTGTTGCCTTTATTCCTGAAGGTCTCTTGCCTACTGTCACCTTGTCTTTAGCTCAAGGTGTACAAAGAATGGCTAAAAAGCACGCATTAGTCAAGGATCTTGAAAGCGTCGAAACATTAGGTGAAACTAGCGTTATTTGTTCTGATAAAACTGGTACCCTGACTCAAAATCAAATGACTGTTAATCATATTTGGTTACCTGCTGGTGAATACCAAGTTACCGGACAAGGTTATGTCAACAATGGTGAAATTCAAAAGAATCACAAAAGAATCCATTTCCAGGATGATCCTGATTTAACACAACTATTAAGGGTCTCAGCTTTTGACAATGATACAACGGTAGAATTCAGCAATCAAAAGCCCAAGATATTGGGAACACCTACCGAAGCTGCCCTAGTGATACTCACTAAAAAAGCAGGATTTAATACTGTACAAGATCTAAAAAATAGGCCCCGGATCAAAGAATTGCCATTTGATTCAGATCGTAAAAGAATGACGACCATTCATAGATTTAATTCAAAACTTTTTATTGCTGTAAAAGGATCATTGAGTGATCTCTTGAAACAATGCACTACTATTCAAATCAACGGTCAAATAAGACCTATCAACGATGAAGATCTAAAAAATATCAATCAAGCAAATAAAAAATATGCTACCAAGGGACTGCGTTCTTTAGCCATTGCCTATCGAGTAATTGATCAAACAGATCAATCTCAAATTGAAAAATTATCAATTGAAAATACTGAAAATAATTTGACCTTCGTCGGTTTAACCGTCATGGCCGACCCACCACGTCCAGAAATTTATGATGCCGTTAAAAAATGTCATGATGCTAGTATAAAAATTATTATGGTTACTGGCGACAGTGAAATCACCGCTAAATCTATCGCTGAAAAAATTGGCATTACTAGTGATCATGCACGTGTCGTCACCGGTTCAGAATTAGATAAAATGAGTCAGAGTGATTTGAAAGAAGCTTTAAAGGGTGAAATCATTTTTGCTCGTGTAGCTCCAGAACAAAAGTACAAAATAGTTTCAACCCTACAGAGTATGGGACAAATTGTGGCTTCTACAGGAGATGGTGTTAATGATGCACCAGCTTTAAAGAAAGCTAATATTGGTGTTGCCATGGGTGTAACCGGAACTGATGTTGCAAAAGATAGTGCCGATATGATTTTAACTGATGACAATTTTGCCTCAATCGTTGCTGCCATTGAAGAAGGTCGCACGGTTTACAGTAATATTCAAAAATTTCTCTTATATATCTTCAATTCAAATGTACCAGAAGCCGTACCATCAGCTTTATTTTTGCTCAGTCGTGGATTGATTCCTCTGCCACTAACCGTTCTTCAAATTTTAACGGTTGATCTGGGTACCGATATGTTACCAGCACTTGGTTTAGGCTCTGAACAACCAGAACCAGGGATTATGAATCAGAAGCCAAGAGCCCACAATTCTCATCTTTTAAATAAACATTTAATTTTAACAGCCTTTGCTTGGTATGGTGCAATTGCTTCTATTGTTTCATCTCTAGCTTATTTCTTCGTCAATCTCGAAAACGGTTGGCCAAGAATCCCTCTGCTAAGTTCAGGATCAGGTTATAGCCGGGCAACTACTATGACTTTAGCAGCCATTATCTTCTGTCAAATTGCCGCAGCTTTAAATTGTCGGAGTAAATATACCTCTGTCTTCAAACTAGGAATTTTTAGTAATCACAAAGTCTGGTTGGGTATCATTTTTGAAATTATCCTATTAGCAGTCCTAGTCTATACACCAGGCATACAAACAATTTTTCACACTGCCCCATTGCAACTCAAAGATTGGATTTTCTTAGTCATAATTCCTGTTCCTATCTTTTTGATTGAAGAACTGAGAAAATTAATTATTAGAAAGAAGCATTAGTTTGGAAACGGTTACAAGCTCTGATATACTTATATATAAGGTTTCATTACCAAATTAATTAAGGAGTTGATCGTTGTGCCAACGCTTAAACTAAATGCAACCGACTGTTTTGATTATTTTGTTAATCACTTTGAATTACTTTACAAAAATGAAGCAAAGTTCCGTCAAAACGCTGTTTTAGACCCTGATATCAGTAATCCTGAATTGTATGATGCACTCAAAGAACATTTTTTGGCGGAAATACTCAAGCAAGACAGGTTTCAAGATTTGAAGATTGAATTTTCTCGTGACCCTGAAGCTGTGGTCGACTTCATACTCGTCAATTTGTCCGACCCTAAGCATCAATTTGAAGTGATGGTCGAAATTAATCGTGACGATACAGCTGAAAGTGTCGCTGTTTCCTTTATGACTGGTTACAATTCTATTTTAGAAAATTATGCCGCCTCAGTTCATGAAATGAAGATGAGTAATCACTAAAAAAACCGCTAAATAGCGGTTTTTTTATTTAATATATTTTTTAAAGAAATTCATCTCATCGTCATTAGCCTGTCGTGCTAAATCATCCTTTTGATTGATCAAAAAGACATGACCTCGAGGATTCTTCTCATCTCCGTACATTTTACATACGTGTGACACATTCTTAGCAGTTAGAAAGCCATCAAATTTGATTGAATTATTTCTAATAAAATCTTCATTTGCGGTACAAATATAAGTTGGTAGGAAGTTACTTTGAATATACTTTTCAGTATCTAACATTTCACGGTGATTCTCGAGTGTATCTTGTGTAAAGTAACCATTGATAACATTTTTAATCGTGCCTGAATCCAACATGAAATTGGCAGAACTATTAAGTGCCACGGCTCTAAAGGTCATATCAGGAACTTTATAACCGAACATTGCTCGATACTCAGGATTCTTCAAAATCGTCACGTACTGTTCAGCCATTTGACCACCAGCACTATCACCGACAATAAAGACATTATTAGTATCAAAGTGATAATCTTGGGCGTGATCTTCAACCCAGTGCATGTAAAGGTTGACATCATCTAACTCACTTGGAAAAGTTACATCTGGTGCAAGTCGATAATTAGCATTCACGAAGGCAAAGCCACGTTGAGCCCAGTTTAGACCGTAAAATTGATAAGTTTCTTTAGTACCATAACACCAGCCACCACCATGGATATTAATAATGGTTGGAATTGGACCTGAAGCTTCTTCCGGTAGATAAACATCGAGCAGGTTCCACTTAGGATCATCTCCATAAGGAATATCATTAAAACGTTTTACACCCTCAACTTCAGTTGGTAGTCCAGCATCTCGTTGATCGTCGTTTTTCTTAGCTCCCTCTCTAAATTCTAAAATTGCTTGTTTGATTTCTTCGTCTGTCATTTGTAAGCGCCCCCAATATCATTAATTCTAGCATACGAAATAAAAATTAGTTAGACCGATTGAAATGTAATCTCTTTTGATACTGAAGAAAAATTATGATTAAATGACGTTAAGTACTATCACTAAGTCCGAACATTGTTGTTGCTAAGTCTAATAAAGAATCCAGAAACAATCGTTATTTCTGCATCCGAGACTAGCAATTCCAACAAGTATCGCATTTACAAGTTAAAGAACAAGAAGATGGTCGCTACTAAAAAGAAAGTCTCCATCAATAACAAAAAGGGCATCCGTCATTGGAAAGCTGAATCAAAGAAAATAAACAACAATACTTGGTGGAAGATTGGTAAGAATCAATACTTTAAAGCTAACCGTGTTGAAACTGTCAATGTTGCTAGAAGTAAAAAGCTCGGTATTAAGATCAATAATTATGCCAATTAAGACAAGAATAAAAAGTTCAAAGTAATCACACTGATTACCTTGAACTTTTTTTATTTGCTCTCAACGACACTTCTATGACTCAAGTAATTATAAACTACCATCAAAATAGCTCCAATAACGATTCCCAAAGCATTGGCAATCACGTCGTTAATGTCACTAGTTCGATTGATCAAGAAGATGTGTGACAAAATATACTGAGTCGTTTCAATCGCCCCTCCGATAAAGAAACCGAAAAAGGCAGTCGAAGCAATTGAGAGATTATTAAAGTATTTTTTAATCAAGAATCCTAATGGTATTGTCAAAATAATATTTTCAAAGAATCCTAGTTCTAAAACATTCAGCTGATGCAGATTAACTCGACCGAGTCCCATTTGCATCACATAGACTGAAGTTCCATCAAAGGAAATTGGGGTGAATAGAATCATCCCTAGAAAAGTCAGATAGACTAAACTAACGAATTCGAAATGACGCTTCTCAAACTCCGTCACCGAACTAAGAATGTATAAGCCGAAACAACTTGAAACAGTTAAGATTATTAACAAGGGAATAAAACGCATCTCACATCACTCCTTTCTTCATTTGCTTAGTTACAGCTTAACGAAGCTTTATTTAAACAAACTTAAAAAGAAGTGATCATTTTATGAAGTTTTTTTCAAATACATTATAATTCCTTATTATTAATAACATATACCGAACAAAAAATAGTGATTATTAAGACCACCATACTAGTCAAAATGTAAATCCAAATTTGCTGAGTTGAAACTAACCGTAAACTGATTTTAACTGCAGCTCGAAAGAAGTCGATATATTTAAGCCAACTCCAATCAACCAGATTGTTTAACACAGTCACAAAGATTGGACAAACTACGATAAAAATAGAGCTAAATACAATTGAAGATGTTAAAAACAAAATTAATATACCTAGACCAAAAATCACACTAATAAAAAAGGCAATCACAAGTGAATCTTTCAAAATAATTGACATCAATTCACTCCAACTACTTCCAGTTGTGCGGGAGAGAATCATCCCCATCACAACGCTTGTTAAAAAATAAGTAATGATTAGGACAAAAATGCTGAGCAACATTAATACGTATTTAGCTAACACAAATTGAGTTCTAGTAATACCAGAAACTAATGTATTCTTATAAGTTTTTTGACTAAATTCTGTTCCAATTATAATTACAAAAATACTAATCAAAACATATAATAATAAACTCGATGATAAGGTACTGGCATTGATGCCGTCTTTGATAGTCCAAATTTTCACCGAGTCTAATTTATCCATAGAATCATCAGTGACCAAGATTCCGCCTACAATACTCTTACCTGTAATAAAAGCTGAATAGACTATGGTAAATAATAATGTTAAGTAAATTCCCAGTGTGTGACGCAAACGAAAATTATCAGCTCTTAATTGATTAAGCATTCTTAAAGCCTCCAATCAATTTTGTGTAATAGTCCTCTAAAGATTTCTCTTCTTTAGTCAAACTGTTAACTAGGACGCCCTTTTCAACCAATCGTTGATTCAATTTTGAAGAGTCTAGAGTAAGTGAGTGGATCAAAATTCGTTGATCATCTAAAACAGTAAATTTTTCTTGAAATTCCTCATCAATTACTCGAGCTGCTCTTGATACGTCATCCACTGACAAAACTAGGCCGGATCGATTTACCCGATCAAGTTCTTCTTTGGTAATTTCCTTAATCATCTGTCCGCCGTATATGAATCCAAAGCGGGTCGAGACTTGATATAATTCAGTCAATATATGACTTGAAATCAAAATAGAAACCTGTTTCTCATGATTGATTTTCTCCAAAAGAGTTCTAATTTCAATAATTCCTGAAGGATCAAGCCCATTGATTGGCTCATCTAAGATCAACAAATCTGGATCAGGCAACAGTGCAATTGCTAAACCTAAACGTTGTTTCTGCCCTAATGAAAGATTCTTGGCTTTAGTATTAATCTTTGGCGTCAAACCTACAAATTGAACAATTTCAGTAATTTTGTCAAAATCATTTATTCCACGTTGAATTGCCGTTAATTTTAAATTTTCTTGAACGGTCAACTTTTCGAAAGTGGCTGGAGTCTCAATGACTGCTCCTACATGTCTCAGGGCCTGCTGATTAATATTTTGACCAAACATTTTTATCTCGCCTATTTTCAGTGGTGACAATTGGGTAATTAAACGCATTATTGTTGTTTTCCCAGCTCCATTTGGGCCAACTAATCCGTATATATCCCCTTTTTGTAATGAAAAACTAACATTATCAATTGCTTTATAATTTCCAAATTTTTTACTGACATTCTTGACTGACAAAACATTTTCTGACATAGCGGCTTGTCTCCTTTCAATTAATATACTAAACAAGATTAATTAATTTGTTGCATAAATAAACCTTAATTAATTATTAATTCTGAAGAAACAATAACTCTTATAAGATATGATTAAGGTAACAAATACTTAGGAGAAAGCTATGCATGAGAAAATACTGATAATAGAAGACAATCAAGATATTCAATCACTTTTATTTGACGTCTTATCAAATGATTATTTAGTTTACAAATCAATAAACGGTATCAGTGGTATTAAAGATTTCAAAAGTATTAAACCCAATCTAATAATTCTTGATTTAATGTTGCCTCAGATTAATGGGGAAAGTGTTCTCAAAATTATTAGAGAGCAGTCTCAGATTCCTATCATCGTTTTAACCGCCATTCAAAGCAAAGAAAAAACCGTCGCACTTTTAAACGACGGAGCTAATGATTATTTAACAAAACCCTTTGATATAGCAGAATTGCAGGCAAGAATTCAAGTGCAATTAAGGAATACTTCCCAATCTAAATCAAACTTTTTGTCATACGATAATATTTTCTTAAATGATTCCACTCACAAGGTTACTGCCAACAAAAAATCCTTAAATCTATCAAAAAAAGAATTCTATTTATTACGTTTACTTCTATCACATCCACACCAAGTCTATGAAAAAAGTCAACTGTTCCAACTGGTATGGAAAGAAGAATACTTTGAAAGTTCCGATAATACTCTAAATGTCCATATCAGTAATTTACGACACAAATTAAACGTCGCGACTGGTAAAGACTACATAGTTTCCATTTGGGGTATTGGCATTCGTTTCATTTGAAAGGTGAATATTGTGATAATTTTACTAATAATTTGCATAGTCTTGGTTTTATTTCTTGTTCTTCTCCTACATGAAATTTCCCGCATCACCAAAGATTTAGATTACATTAATCAAAACAATACTAATGGTAACGTGACTACTAGTTCTAATCTTAAAATCATAAAACGATTATCTAAAGCAATTAATCTGAACTTAGAGGCTAAAAACCGACTTCGAGAAAACCAAGAGAAACAAAATAAACAATTCAATCGAATGTTAACTAATCTGACTCATGATATAAAAACACCTTTAACTGTTTCAATGGGATATGTACAACTACTCACTCAAAAAGACAGCGTCCCAGAAAATAAAGAATTAATTCGCGTTAAAAATAACTTAGATTCAGTTAACTATTATTTACATTACTTGATGGACTTCAATTTAATTCAAGAAAAAAGTAAGAAACTTAATCCTAAACAATTCAACTTATCTGATACTTTGCAAAACGAATTATTCAACTATTATGATCAATTGTCAGCTCATTTAATCAAAGCACACATTCAAATCGAACCTAATATCATTGTAAAAAGTGATGAAATGATGTTCCGACGCATTTTCCAAAATTTAATTGGAAACATTTTAAAATACGCTTCAGATAATATGACTGTCTCCTTATTTAAATCCGAACAAATTATCCAGATAATTTTTCAAAATCAAACCGATGAGAATCTAACTGATAGTAATCAGCTACTCAATCGTTTTTACACTGCTGACAGTTCTCGCAACAATCAAAGTATCGGATTGGGTCTAAGTATTGTTCAGTCACTCGTTACCACCCTAGGGGGAAAAGTAAAATTAGATACCCGTCCTAATAATTTTCAAATCACCTTAACTTTTAAACACTTATAGGAAGTGATCACTATGGGTCTTACCGCCTTCCATCACAGCTTTAAGATCCTACAAAAAAATGGGTTATCAGCCTAAAAATAGTCAAACTAAGCGTGATGTAGAAGGATTATTTCGCTTAGAAAAATATCCCCATCACTCTTAGATGTAACGGTATGTTCTCAAAATATTAGCTGAAGTTTCATCAGCCGGTTTATATCCTTGAGCAACCATATCTTTGACATAAAATCGATTGTAGAAAAAAGCGAAAACAAACGTTACTAAAAAGGCTCCCCCACCCCAAGTGAATGAACCAAACAGAATCTCTAATAGTACTAATACCGAGGCCCATTTGAAATCCCCTCGAAAAACAGGCGTCCAAAATCCAAAGATCATTTCTGTCCATGAGAATCCGACTTTTACATTTTTATACAGTTGCTTACTTTCATTTACTAAACTAGCAAACATAATTATCTCTCCTTTGTAACTATAAGGCTTTATATTAGTATGACCTCTAGTTTTTTTTCTGACAAGTGTTTTGTATCAGAGAGTGGAACAAGCCGTTTAGGCCAAGACAGATAGCCTAATTTCACGAATTGCACGCCGAACTTGCGTGTGATTTGGGAAATGTAGCTATATAGCTGGGCCTGGCTTGTGTAACTCGTTTCAGTTCGAAAGCGTGACACGATAAAAAAATACTAAAACTATCTTGCTTTTTCGCATGTGATGTTTTACTGTATTAGTGTACTGATACAGACATACGATAAAGGGGAGATACATTTGGAGACTAAATTTCTCGAAATTTCAAATTTACACAAATCATTTGGTCATAAAAACGTTCTAAAAAACATTAATTTTTCAATGCAAAAAGGCCATATCGTTGGTTTAATTGGGGCTAACGGGGCCGGTAAAACTACTATCATGAAAGCCGTTTTAGGAATTTTGCCCTTTGATGGAAAAATCACTATCGCTAACCAAGAAGCTTCAATTAATCAACACCAACCACTTGAATCAGTCGGTGCCTTGATTGAATATCCCGGACTCTATCCATACTTGACTGGTCGTGAACAACTGCGATTATTTGCGACTGGCAAAAATCGTGAAGAAAAGGTCAACAACATTATTCAAAAGCTACACATGGAGCGTTTTGCTAACCAAAAAACTAAGAGTTACTCATTGGGTATGAAACAAAAACTCGGTGTTGGTTTGGCACTTTTAAATGATCCCCAGTTGGTTATTTTGGATGAGCCAATGAACGGTCTTGACCCTAAAGCTACTAAGGAATTGCGTGATTTAATCGTTAGCGAAAAAAATAATGGCGTCACCTTTTTAATCTCCAGTCACATCCTCAGTGAGTTACAACGTATCGCCGACGACGTGGTAGTGATAAATCATGGTGAAATCGTTACTGCCACAACGATGGAAAATCTTTTAGCAGCCAATAAGAAATTTTATCTGATTGAAACTGACAATAATCAATTAGCTGCTGATCTGTTATTGAGAAATAATTATCAAGCTGAGCAACAAGCTGCTTTGAAGATCCCTATCACCGATAATTTTTCAATTAATAATTTATTACAACTATTGTTATCTGCTAATATCACCATTCGTGACATTAAACAGCAAGATGGCGATCTGGAAGAATCACTCTTACAAGTTTTAGATGGACAAGGAGCTCAAAATGATAACCTTAATTAGACAAGAATTTTATAAACTCTGCAAACAACGTAGTACTCAATTGTTTTTAATCGTCTTATTTGCTTTCCAATTATTTTTTGCTGTTATTTCAATGAAATATCCAAAATTTTATTCACCAAAAGACGCTTTTACTAGCAATTATTTTGCTAGTGCACCAATACTCTTTTTCATGATTGCTATTTGTAGCATGTTGATCACAAAAGAACGTCAATTTGGTACCTTGCGCTCCCTACTTTATCGGAAATTCTCTTACGTGCAAGTTATCCTTAGTAAAATCATTACCTTAATATTGTTCACTATTTCAACTGTCATCTGCAGTTCAGTCGTTAGTGTGATTTTCAAATTCATTTTTGCTAATAAAGTTGATTTGACTGAAAAGATTTGGAAGAATTTCTTACTCACTAATCTCAATGATTTTTTAACTTTATTATTCTTAATAAGTCTTGTAATTTTATTAGGAACGCTAGTTAACAGTTCTAATCTTGCTCTAACTATCGGTATCATAGGTTATTTTGTGCTGAATGTTTTCAATCAATTATTATTTGCCTTGGTTGCTAAGTTTGAATGGCTAAAATGGAATCCTTTAAATATGATGAATTTAGGCGCACAAATTCAAACTAACAGTTATCATCAACTTACTCATTTAACCATGACACAAATTTCGGTCGGCTATGTAGTTTACGTTCTAGTTTTCCTTTGCTTAGCTGTATACAGTTTCCGTAAGAAATCAGTTTAATTTAAATCAAAATAGGAGCCAAGATTGTTAAATATTTGACAATCCTGGCTCCTATTTTATTATTTATCAAGCTCTTCTATTTGAGCTTCTACTTGTTCATTACTTCTAAATTCATCATAAGTCGTATCGGCACGATCGACTACGCCGTTTTCTGTTAAGTAAATTAAACGGTTGGCAATTGTTTGAATAAATTGGTGATCGTGTGAAGCGAATAGAACTGAACCTTTGTAGTCGATTAGACTGTCGTTTAAGGCAGTGATCGATTCCAAATCTAAGTGATTGGTTGGGTCGTCTAGTAACAAGACATTGGCTTTTAACAACATCATCTTGGATAACATTACTCGAACTTTTTCCCCACCGGATAAAACGTTGACCAACTTTGTTACGTCATCCCCTGAGAAAAGCATTCTTCCTAAGAATCCACGTAAGAAAGTATCGTCATCTTCACCCTTTTCGGCAAATTGACGTAGCCAATCAATAATCGGCGTCTCCTCGTCAAACATCGCGTTGAAATCCTTTGGTAAGTATGCCTGGCTAGTAGTTACACCCCAAGTTACTGTACCAGAATCTGGCTGTAATTCACCGGTTAGAATTTTGAAAAGTGCAGTCGTAACCATATCATTTTTGGCTAGGAAAGCCACTTTATCATCTTTGTTCAAAATGAAATTAGCATTCTTTAATACGGTCTTGCCATCGATTGAAATCGTCAAATCTTTAACTTGTAGTAAATCATTACCGATTTCACGATTAGGAACGAATTTAATAAATGGATAACGACGCGAACTTGGTTGGATATCGTCTAATGTGATCTTATCGAGCATCTTTTTACGAGAAGTCGCTTGCTTAGATTTAGACGCGTTAGCCGAGAAACGGGCGATAAAATCTTGTAATTCCTTGATTTTTTCTTCTTTTTTAGCATTTTGATCTTGTTTCATCTGTTGAGCTAATTGTGAAGATTGTTGCCAGAAATCGTAGTTACCAGCATAAAGTTGAATCTTGTTGTAATCGAGATCGGCCATGTAGGTACAAACCTTATTGAGGAAGTAACGGTCATGGGATACGACAATAACCGTATTTTCAAAATTGATCAAGAATTCCTCTAACCAGTCGATTGAATCAACGTCGAGTCCATTAGTAGGCTCATCGAGAAGCAAAACATCTGGTTGGCCAAAAAGTGATTGCGCTAATAAAACTTTAATTTTCTGACCAGCAGTTAGATTAGCCATTTTTTCTTGATGGAGGCTTTCAGGGATATTTAACCCTTGTAGCATTTGTGACGCTTCACCTTCAGCTTCCCAGCCACCCATTTCTCCAAATTTGGCTTCAAGGTCAGCTGCTCGCATCCCGTCTTCTTCACTGAAGTCCGGCTTCATATAAATAGCATCTTTTTCTTGCATGATTTCATACAAATCAGTGTGGCCCATCAAAACAGTTTCCATAACTGTGTATTCGTCATAATCGAAATGGTTTTGTTTCAAAGTTGCCAAACGTTCATTAGGTCCTAACTTAACTGAACCAGTTGAAGGCGCAATTTCACCCGACAACACTTTTAGAAAAGTTGATTTACCGGCACCATTTGCGCCAATCAAGCCATAACAGTTGCCTGGGGCAAACTTGATATTTACATCCTCAAATAACTTGCGATCGGCAAAGTGCAAACTAACGTTACTTACAGTAATCAAATATATAATCCTCATTTCTTAAACATAGTTAAGATGCATTATACGGACTATTTTTATAGGACGCAAGCTAAAAACGTTATTAGTGAAGATTATAAGTGTCTTCAACACAATCTCCGTGATGAGCTGAAACACCGATGATGCTACTTTGAACTTTTGTAAAGTACGTAAAATTTCCAAATAAGTTCTTTCCATAATTTTTTAAATTCAATTTTCTAATTTAGAAAAAAACGTAATTTACTTTATACACCAAAAAATTTGACCCACCTACGTAATTACATATATAATTACGTAGAATAAAGGGATTGGAGTGAATGTAATTGAAACAAATAGCTACTGCATCAAATGTAAAAGCTAGAAAGCAAGGAAATTCAATCACCCTAACTGTACCTGCATCTTTTGGAGTTGTTCCAGATGCAATTTATAAACCAGTATTAAAATCTGACGGAACAATTGTTTATAAACCTAACAAAAATAAAAATCTATTTGATACTGATTTTAATTTCAGAGAAGCTATGCGAGAAATGAACATTAAGGACAATGGTAACTTAGTAGGTAAAGAAAATGTGTGGTAAAAATTCTTTCCCTAATCAAGGAGATATAATCTGGATAGACGCAGAGCCACATGCAGGCAAAGAATATGGTGGTCACAATGATCAAAATTTTCGTCGACCAATGCTTGTAATCAGCGGTAAAATTTATAACGAAAATACAGGAATGATAGTTGGCTTTCCGATAACCTCTTCAAAAATTCCCGGAAATTTTCCCTCTGGTCTGAAAATCAAAATTGAAGATCAGTCAATTCACGGATATGCTATCCTTGGTAATTTATTAGGATATGACTTTCAAGGACAACATGGAAAAATTGTCGGTAAAATAAATAATTCCGCAAAGCGACAGGCACTACAAGCAATCAAAAATATATTTGACATTCTAATTGAATAATCCTCAAAAAAGAGAGAGCAACTATATTGCAGTCAACGACTTTAATATTATTGCTCTCTCTTTTTGTAAAAATACAGCACACCATTTTTAAATTGAAGTCAACAAATAATAACAACCACTAAATCCGATAAAAAGATAAATTATCATTTTCATGATTCTAATATTTAAATGGCCGACTAATCGATTTGCCAGAATCGTTCCTAGTAATGCTCCAATAATACCGACGATAACAAATTTCAAATTATCTAACGTCAAAATACCAGAACTAAATCTCAAAGTCGTCATCACAAGAGTATCTAATAGGAAAAAAGTTTGTAAATTTGCTAAGTAATTCTCCTTTGATTCTGAAATGGTTAAGAAATAAAGTGCCATTAATGGCCCACCAATGCCAAATAGACCGTTGAAAAAGCCCGATATGATGGCAAAAATTACCATAACAATAAACGGAATTGCCTTTACGGTAATAGATTTCCAACTCATGACTGAATAATACAATGATAAAATTATCAATAAAAGTCCCAACAAGATTTTCAAGTGATTGCTAGCTAAACTTCCACTGATAAGTAACGAAGAAACGGCTACGACAATATAAATTGCGAATGGAACAACCAATTTTTTGGGCGTTAACGATTTTCGATATCGCCAAGCCAACATAATTGTGGCAATCAGCATTGTTAGCGTTGAAACTCCCGCACTTTGATTAATTGGCAAAAGACTGGGCAGAAATACCATCATGACAATTCCTGAACCAAATCCAGTCACACCTTGAACAAAACCTGCTAAAAGTGCTCCAAAAATTAAAACAATTATCCAACTCACAGAATTCCCCCCTCTACTTATCTTTTTTCATTTGTCGATAGATCAACATCAATATAGCTCCAATGACAACCCCTAAGGCATTGGACAAAATATCATTAATATCACTAGTCCGATTTATAAAGAACACATGTGACAAAATGTATTGAATCGTCTCAAAGCTTGTTCCAAAAAATATCCCTAAAATTGCCACGAGTGTTAATGGAATTTTTGACAAATATTTTTTTATTATAACTCCCAGAGGCACCGTCATTAAAATATTTTCGTAAAATTGAAGATTATTGATTTGTAATTGACGAAGATTTACCCGTCCAATCCCTGGTGGCATGATTTGAATCGTAATTCCATCTGAAGAAATTGGCATAAATAAAATTGCCAAAAGACAAACTAAATACAGCCAAGCTAACACTACAAAACTTGGTTGCGTCAACTTCCTATAATTAATTACAATATCTAAACCACTAACAAAAGCTAAAAATAAAATAAACAATGCCGGTATCCAACGCATCTTAAAAGCCTCTTTTCGTGCAATAGAATATATCATAATACTAATTAACCAGCAAAAAAAGCGCCTCTATGCAAAATACATAGAAGTGCTTTTATTGACCATCCATTGAAATTGCACCTTGCTGATTACGTGGCAACTTCTTAGGATCCAAAATATAACGATTGATCAAATCAATAATCTGATCATTCTGCGGCAAATCTGAGTGTTGCGCATCCGAACCAGAAACGGAAATCGTTGTAAAGTGTTTAACTTGACCTTGATAAATATATTTACCAGCCATCACGCTTCCCAATGGTACTAACCCATCTGAATTGTAAGTTTCAGTTCCGGCGACAAAATAAACACTTAAATTCTTAGGAATTTTACTACGATTTTGAATAAAATCAGATAACATCTGAGTTTTGTGCTGAACCGATTTTTCATTGAAATTATATGGTGAACCAATAGTCATCAGTTGTTTGATCGTAATTTGATCGGCATATTGGGAATAATAATTTTCCAGAAAAGCCGTATAGATCAAACCACCATTTGAGTGACCGATGGCCTTAAAATTATTAAAGTTATATTGTTTCGTGATAGCCTTAAAAGCCAGATTGAACCATTTAGCTTGCTTCTTAATATTGTCGTAACCATCGTGATTATTAGCAAATCCAACTACAAAAATTGGTTCATTATCACCCTTCCTCAACTCCCCGGTGAAATGCAGTTTACCTTCCGTGCTGACTTGAATTTTAATCAAGCTGTGGGGATTACGATTGTGCTGATTCAGCTTCTTGACCAACGTGTCAAAGCGATTCTCAGTCGCGGAACTTCCTGGGATCATAATCACTGGCGACAATTTAGAATTACGTAGTTTTGAAAGATCATTTACATTTTGATGTGACCACCCGAGCGAAACAAAAATCAAAATTGCAGCCACGACTACCCCTAAAATGCTACTAAACCAAATTTTAGTTTTCATCGATTTCACCAGCTTTTTGACTAATTTGATCGGATAATTTAACAAATGGCCAATAAACCAAGACGTCGATCACTAATAAAAATGCACCTAAAATTAAGGTCAACCAGTTACCGTTCGTTCCGATAAAGGCTATCAAAGGTCCCGGTGTCCCCAAAGGAACTGGATATGCCGCAATCGGAATCCAATGTAGGCTGATAAAAATTGCGGCAACTAGCATATTGAATAATGGCACGATAATAAACGGCAACAAAAATACTGGATTGAATAATACTGGAATTCCGAGCATCATTGCATAGTGATTATTAAAAATCGCCGGAAAAATTGACCAGTGGGAAACATTTCGAGTCCGTTGTTTTTTAGAAAAAATTAAAATAGCAATAATCAAAGCAATCATCACGCCACTGCCACCAAAATTGGCAAAACTATGGAACAATGTAGTATCAGTGTATTTGTAGGGTACGTTCCAAGAATTACCTGCCTTTAATGCCGCATTCATATTTCCCATCGATGCCGTATCGGTAAAAGTTGGACTTCCAGAAAATGGTCCCCCGACTGCCATCCAAGATAAAATATTAGTTAAGACACCCATCCCTAAAACGTACAACAAAGCATTGAATTGCGTATGCTTAACGACAAAGCTGGCTACATAAGTTGGAATTTCTAATCTTAATAAGCTTAAACTGGCTAAATTAAGCACGGCTGCAACCAACATCACGATAAAAATTGGTAAAATAATTTTTAAATGATCACTGATCTTTGTGTTTTCAAAAAAAATTGTCAGGCGACTACTAAAATAGCCTACAACTAAAGCGAATAGCATTCCTTCAGACATCAAAAAATGGCTAAAATTTGGGATTCCACCCTCCAGTGGCTGAAAAGAAACAATTAAGTAGGCCAGTAATCCAATGACTCCAGCGATTGCTCCTTCTTTTTGATATTCTTTAGCGGTGTAATAGGCTATTCCAAATGCAGCATACAAGGCAATCATGTCAATGGTACAGTGGAAAATAACTCCCATGACCCAACTGATTTCCTTGTCATACGGCAACCAATGATAGATGCCAAACATCTGAGACATATAACCATTTTTATTTAGAAAAACGAATTTTATAGTTTCCGCAAAACTGCCTAGCAGCATAATTGGAAACAACAACGTTAAGGTATTACGTACAGCACTGGCTAACTTAGTGTTTCTAACTTGAGCTGAGAAATTTAGTAATCGATTAATCATCTTATCCTCACAACCATTCGATACATACTAAAATACTTTTTTATTATTGTCTTTTTGGCATAATTTTTCCATAAAAAATAAACGAAAATTGAATTTATTTTTTGAGGTGGTGGTGAAGTATGGATAGTATGGCACTACTAGTTTGCTGCGGTCCCATGCATATCTTGTAATGTCTTCTATTTTTTATAAAATTTTACTAACTAAAATTCAAATGGTCATAGCGCATCCACCTCACGACAAAAAAAGAGCAAGGACATCTTCCCTGCTCTTTTTTGTTATTCCATTCCGGTTGGCAACTTTTGATAGGCACGACCGTGTGTGTCGTTGATAGTTGCTTGATATAAAACATCGATTGCTTTAGGACCACCTGTGTGACCCATTCCCCAATATTGTAATGATTTGTTTAAATTAGCGGCAACTTGATGATAATTGTCAGTTTTTTTTAATTGCTTTGCACTCTTAACTAAGAGGCCCATCAATTCAGAGTTCTTTTGAACTTCTTGATCTAAACTTGCGGTGTGAATTGCTTGCATTAAGCTTTCTGCTGGTTCTAATTCTGCCATTTTGACATCCCCCTTTGTACATGTAAAGGGTAACATTACAATTTTTGTTGTCAATGAAACCTTGACGTAATGCCAACTCTAGCGAAAAATTAGATAATATCTTTGAATTAAATGAGTATTCACCTACTTTTGGCACAAAAATATACACAATGGCAACATGTCAAACAAGCTTTTTTAGACGGAGGGTATTATGATAATTTTTGATAACAGGATATTAATAAACTAGTTATCAATGAAAGAAATCTAAATAGGTATCTTTTAGGAGATTAGATCATGAAACTATTAAACAAATGCTTATTATTAACTTCTTTATTTACAGTCGGTGTTGCACCAGTCATCGCAACAACACCTGTTCAAGCTGCTTCAACTAAGACATGCACCGTTAAGAGTATTCAAGAGCAAAATCTCTACTTCTTAGTTGGCAAAGATAAATTAGTTAAAGCCAGAGACGTTAAAATAGTTACTAATGGTTCTCCAGATGTTACAGGAACGAATGATGTTGTGACATCTAGTAACGGTAAATATTCAATTGAAGTAACCGTTCCTAACGCAACGACCTACAATCTAAAGGGCGAAAAGTTACCACACGATTTATTACAAGGAACAACTTGCTCATTGGGTGGTCAAAAGGAATTTGCTAATAAGACCTACTATCAAGTTTCTGAACATCACATTGTTCCCATGACTAGAGTTAGATAGTTTGTGAACAAAAAAAGTGTCGATTGAATTTTCAAAAATTCATCGACACTTTTTTTATGCAGACAATACTGTAGTATCACCTGGCAATGGCAATAATTCTGGTTTACCGTAATAATAGCCTTGACGGAAGTTAATTCCTAGGCTATCACTCATTAAATCGTCTTGGTTGTCTTCGACTCCTTCAAGTACTAGCCTCTGTCCAAATTTGTCGGCGAGATGTTTCCACTTCATCAATTTCTCGCGTAAATTGGGATCTTCGATATTAGAACGAAAATTTTGTAGAGCAAACTTTATTTCTGAAGCTAATGGTAACAAATCTTTAATATGCTCAATTCCATTGATACCCGTACCAACATCATCGAGTGAAATTTGCATCCCATGTTCCATAAATCTTCTTAATTGTGGAATCAACCGACTGTCAGGATATTCTTTAGGTCCCTTATCTTCAGTTAATTCAACTACCAACTTAGTTGGAAAAAGTTGCATTTGGCTTTGAATAATAGCATCAGTCATTTGCGTATCCATCAGTTGCTCACGGTTTACATTAACTGAACAATATTGAACCTTTAATCCTAAAATTTTTGTACTGGCGATTAACAATTTTGAAACGATACCGACGTCAATATCAACGAATGATTCAGGAAGTCTCCAACCTTCGGGAGTCCATTTCTTAATTAAAAGTTCATAGCCCATTATGGTCTGCGTGTGCATATCAATCTGTGGCTGTACAAAATACCGATAAATATCTTTCATTAAATGCCTTCTTTTTTTAAATTTGATTTATTACGCTTACATTTTTAACAAATCATCTTGACTTTAGTATACTCTACATTAGATAGAAAATATTATAAAAATTATATTAAATATAATTAGAAAAGTGTGAAATGTTCTAATGAAAGTTGCCATTATTGGACGTACCCACGCCGGCATCTCGGCTATGAAACAGTGCTTAAAGTACTACCCTGACGCGGAAATTACCGTTTACGAAAGACATGCAAGCATTTCTTATTTGTCTTGTGCGACTTATCTCCATATCAGCGGAAGTGTCCCCAATTTGGAAGACGCAATGTATGCTGATCCCGATGAATTTACCAAGCAGGGCGTCAATATGCGAATGGAGCATGACGTAATCACAATTGATTCCAAGAAACATACTATCTTCGCTCAGAATTTAAAAACTAAAGAATTCATCAACGATACTTACGATAAGTTGATCATGACTACTGGTTCACGAACTTCGATTCCCGTTATTCAAGGTATTGAGAACCCAAAAGTTATGCTTTGTAAAACTTGTGATCAAGCTAGAAAACTTGGCGAGGCTGCAAAAAAATGTCATAAAATTGCCATCATCGGTGGAGGTTATGCTGGCGTCGAGTTAGCTGAGGGTTACGTCAAATCCGGTCATGAGGTAGTTTTGATCCACAAGCACACACACTTGTTGAATGAATATATGGACCCAGTTATGGCTGAAAACGTGAAGACTCTTCTGGAGCAAAACGATATCAAGGTTTTAACTAAAACAACTGTCACGCGTTTTGAAAACACTGAGAATAACCAAGTCCTAATTAAAACTAACAACCAAAATTTCACTGTCGATATGGTTGCTATCAATCCTGGTGTTTTACCACAATCAGATATTTTAAAGGGCCAAGTTGAGATGGCTAAAAATGGTGCAATCCTGACGAATGAATACATGGAGACCTCAGATCCTGATATTTTTGCAGCTGGTGACGTCACCCAAGTTCATTACAATCCGACTTTGACCTCACGTTATATTCCATTAGCATCTCATGCAATTAGACAAGGAAATATTGCTGGAGCAAATCTTTTCAAACATCACCTTAAATCAATGGGAACTCAAGCCACAACTGCAATGTTATTGTTTGATCAAACCGTGGCTTGCACTGGATTGACAATTGAAGCCGCTAAAACTGCTGGATTCGACGTTCAAAGTGTCTTCTTCAACGGCATTTACCGCCCGGCTTTTATGCCAAGTAATGCAACTATCGACATTGAATTGCTCTATGACCGCAAAACCCGCCGTGTCTTAGGTGCTCAGTTAATGAGTCCACACGAAATTTCCCAGTCCGCTAACACGATTTCTGTCATCATTCAGAATAAAAATACGATTGATGACTTAGCTTATGTTGATATGTTGTTCTCGCCTAACTTTGATGAACCATTCAACTATTTAAACTTGGCTGCTCAAAAAGCGGTTGACCAAGAATTTAAACATAATAATTAGTAAAAGCGACCACTTAATTGTCGGTCGCTTTTTTTAAACTCTGCTATATTGACCAAATGTCTGTGAGAATTGTCCTCCTTTACTTGTAGAAATGTCCTCAAACAGACTTTAATAGATGATAAGGTAAGTCTATTAAAGACTTCCGAGGCCTAGTATGAAACAAAAATTAAAAACTACTATCAGTATCTTAAGCTTATCAACTGTCACGAATATAACCACCATTATCACTGGCGTTATTCCCCAACTCAAACAGTCATTTCCTACTATTCCGACAACTCTGATTGAATGGTCAGTCACCGTTGCCAATTTGAGTGCTTTAGTGACACTACTTTTAAATCCCAAATTAACTGAAAAGTTTTCGATCAAAGCTGTTGTAGTCACTGGATTAATTTTCAGTGCCCTGACTGGATTGATTCCCGCGTTCATCAATAACTTTTGGGCAATTTTTGTCAGTCGAATCCTTTTAGGTTTAGGTGTCGGTTTATTTTCACCACATGCCATCAGTTTGATTGCCCATTCTTATTCCGGTGAATTAAGGGCTCGGCTCTTGGGTTATCAGACTGGTTTGACTGCTTTAGGGAATTCTATTTTATTGGCTTTTGCTGGTATTTTGATTGGAATCTCTTGGCATCAAGTATTTTTCCTACATCTACTATTATTAATCATTGCTCTATTGATTTTCCTCTTTGTACCAAACATCAAAGTTGATTCAAAAGAATCAAAGGCTTCCTTACCAAAAACTAAATGGCGTTTGATTCTAATAATGTTTATTACTTATCTTTTAATCTGGGGCGTGCAATTAAAGCTACCTAGTTACTTCACTTACAAAAAGCTAGGTGATTCTCAAATTATTAATTGGACTCTTTCAGCAATGAATCTCGGAGGATTATTAGCTGGATTAACTTTTGGTATGATTCATAAAAAGATTCACCGCTATACTTTAACTCTTGGCTACTGTGGAGCTGCACTCTCACTACTATTACTTTGGATAACAAACAATGGCATAATTGCGATTGCCAGTGCCGTCTTCTTTAATTTTATTTACTCCTATACAGGTCCATTTCTAGTCTTCACTAGCAACCAAGGTCTTAAACAGGAGCAAATCAATACTTTAAGTAGTTACTTAACAATTGCTACGATCATCAGTGCGTTTTTTGCCCCATTACTATGGAACACCTTAGGAATTTTAGGCACTGGCGATGTTAGTGAAAATGTCTTATTCTTGATTACATTGTTACTATTTGGTTTAACATTTTTATCTATCTCAAAAAAATTTATTGCAGAAAAATAGCTTTTATTCCAATACTTACAAAACATTATTAATATTTTATATTTTTTATGTGAGCAAGATGTTTGCAACTGATTCTTTTATGCTGTAAATTAATACGTGTAATAAAGGTTGCGTACAAATAGCAATTGCACAATTAACTTTGTGACGGAAAGGATCTTAATTATGAAACTTAATTTTAAAGATGATGCACTAAAATATTTGGCAGACAAAATTCCTGCAGGAAGTACAGTTATTTTGACTACTGATGACGGATCAAACAAGTACTCAAGTTTAGGTGGTAGCTGTGCCATTGGTGATAAATTCCAATTAGTTATTCTTAAAGATGCCGATCCTAAGTACACTGTTCCCATAGAAAATAATGCTGGTTATGTTATGAGTACAGCAGAACAATACACTGACTTCTTTACAGCAGGTTTGAATATTTCATTGTGGCACAATGCCCTTGCGCTCAAAGATAACTCAGGTATTTTGGACGGTGCCCTTTCAGTTGTTGATTGGAGAAACGTAAAACCTGAAACTGAAAAAGAACGTCATGATAAGATGGTTAAACTTGGCGACCAAATCTGCTAAGCTAAAAAAAGATGTGCATGAAGTACATCTTTTAATTTTAAATAATAAATTGTGTGCAATTAACTTGCACATAATCGATTTAAGATGTATACTAGTATTTGTAATAAAGATTGAACACAAGATAATTTAACAAAATAAATAAAAAGAGGTTTTACATTTATGAAAATTAATATTAAAGATGAAGCACAAGCATACTTAAACGAAAGAATTCCTAGCGGTTACCCAATGATCCTAACAACAGATGATGGTTCAAATAAATACTCTAGCCTTGGTGGTAGCTGTGCTATTGGTGATAAATTCCAAATCGTTATCTTAAAAGATGAAGATCCTAATTATACAGAAACTTTGGAAAATAACGCCGGATACGACTTAAAGACATCCCCTAACGATGCTGATTTGATGACAAACGGATTAAATATTTCTCTATGGCATAATGCTCTAGCTTTAAAAGATAACTCAGGAATCTTAGATGGTGCCCTTTCAGTTGTTGACTGGAGAGACGTAAAGCCATTAACAGATGAAGAAAGACATGAACAAATGGTTAAATTAGGTGATCAAATCTGTTAATAAGGAATATTGAAAATTCCCAGATTTATCACAATTATCCTCAAAACAAAAATATTCGAACAAGTCTACTAAATCCAAAATAGACTTGTTCGTTTTTTTTGAATTATATATGTTATAATCAACATATGTTATCAATAACATATGAAAGAGGCAAAAAATGAATTACTGGCTTTTACTGTTAACGTTTTTGAGTGTAAATCTTGATTTTTTCTTTATGTTACTTTTCTTATTAAAAAAGTATTCTTTAGTTAAGGTTATAATCGGTTATTTACTGGGTAACATCATTTTACTGATACTCAGTTTTATTCTTGGTAAAACTTTATCAACATTTCTACCTGAGTGGATTTTAGGAACCCTAGGAATAATCCCCATCTATCTAGCTTTTCATGATGACGATGATGATGAAAAACACCCTACCCATAAATCAAACATAATCAGCGTTTTGCTTACTTATTTATCCGTCTGTGCAGGCTGTAATTTATCAATTTTCTTACCGGTTCTAATTCAAGAGAATTTACAAACTTTTCTGCTGACATTATTATTCATTAGCTGTTTAACCATCGTGATTGTTTTTCTAATCAAATTGATATCTAATTTTGCACTCATTTCACACTTAATGGAAAAATACGGTGATACGGCAATGAAAATTTGTTATCTGACCATCGGTTTATACGTTTTCTGGGATAGTGGTTTAATTACCCATCTCTTGGTTCTGCTATAATTAAGTTAATATACAAAAAGGACTTAATTAAAATGAGTAAGAAAATGGTTAATTTAATAAATCCTAACCAATTAGTAGAATCAGAACGAATTTTCAAATTATTAAGCAATCCTAATCGCTTACAAATGTTAAAGCTACTGGAAGAAAAATCATTAAGCGTCAATGAAATCAGTCAAACTTTAAATATCGAACAGTCAGTTGTTTCACACCAATTGGCAATTTTAAAAAAACATCAATTAGTCAGCTCAAAAAAAGACGGTAAATTTAATTATTACCGCCTAGATGATCCACATATTCTCGATGTCATCAATGAAATGTTAGAGCACGCTGATCACGTAATCCGTGGAAAAAAACATGGTGAATAAAGTAAAAAAAGTTTCCAACTTCAAATCATTTATCATTATCACGCTTCAATAATCCAGTATAATAAAAGTTATGAGAACTATAAATGGAGGAAAATTATGAAATATCCAATTTTGTTATTTGATTTGGACAACACGATTCTTGATACCAAGGCCAATGCTGAAAAAGCTCTCCACAAAATGTCTCCGTTGATTGACTTTCCGTTCAATCCGGAACAAATTAAATACTGGCATGTGCTAAATGATCAACTTTGGGAAGAATTTGAACAAAAAAAATTAACTCGCTCTGATTTGTTAGTCAAAAGATTTAAACTTTATTTTGAACACTTTAATCGTAAAGTTGATGGCGAAAAGTTCAATCAAACTTACTTAAACCTCTTCAAAATGCAAGATGTGTTAATGCCCCATGCACAAAATGCTTTAGAAAAATTAAGCCACAATCATCGCATCTTTGCTGTTTCCAACGGAACTAAAGACAAGCAATACAACCAATTGACCCAATCACACTTGATGCAATACTTTGAAAAACTCTATTTATCCGAAGATATCGGTTACCAAAAGCCTGATCCAACTTTCTTCAAATACGTTGTCGATGATTTGAATTGGTCAAAATCGCAAATGCTAGTAATTGGGGACTCCCTAACAGCTGATATTTCTGGAGCCAACAAAGCTGATTTAGATAGTGTCTGGTTCAACCCTAAAAAAGTTAATAACGACACTAATTTTCGACCTACTTTTGAAATTAGTGATTTAAATCAATTGATCACCTTAATTGACGGTCAAAACTAATTTAGCTTTAACGTGTTGTTCCATCAATTCATGCGCATGTTGAGCTTGCGTGATGGGAAGTGACAAAATTTCCTCATCCAAAAGTTTACCCTGGGCAAAATATTGATTCAACAACTTAGCTGAAGTCTGAATTTGTGACAAACTGGCGTGACTGATGACAAAGCCTTTGATCGACTGACTCTGGGTGTACATTTGCCGGACGTTGAAATTGAAATTGTTATCTTTAGGTGCGGTAATTAAGCCAATTTGACCGAACAAATTCAGTTTATCGAGATTAGTTTGCAAAGAAACTTTACCAGAAGTATCTATTATATAGTCGAATTTATCAGCAATTTTTGCTGTCGACTGTTGATAGTCAAAACAATTCTTGGAGCCCAGCTGTGCTAATTTGGCAAAATCCTTTTGATTGCTAGTCGTTGAAACCACAAGACCTGCTAAATTTGCTAACTCAACCAATTTACGACCAACATGCCCTGCTCCACCTTCAATCAAAATTTTCTTACCTTTATTTATCTGAAAAATATCTCTCAAAATTATGGCAGCAGTTGCACTCGAATGGACGCTCGCTACTAATTTAATTGGATCTACCTTAGGTGCAACGAAAAGTCTATCTTTTGGTATAGCAACAAATTCACTAGTCGTTCCAGTTCTACCGTCATATCCCATGCTATTGGTCCAAACTAACTGACCTTTAACGAAACCATTATTAGTGTCAACCACTTCACCAACAGCATCGCGACCGATTACGAAGGGAAATTTCATTTCCGTTTTAAACCCACCACCGCGAACAAAGGTATCAACATAGTTAACTGAAACAGCTATCACCCTAACTAAGACTTCATCAGCTTTAGTTTTCGGTATTGGCAGATCACCTATTTGGATTTCTTTAAAACTACCAGTTTGTTTAATAAATGCTGCTTTCATATTTTCACCTCAGAAAAAGGCCTCGTATCGGGGCCTTTTTAAAATTCCTTTTTTTCCATGATCAAGATGCTACTATACAAAGAAATTATCAAAGCTACTATTGCCACCAATAGAGAGAACAAAAATAAGGTTACATCGCTCATCTCTGACAATTTTCGGATAATTTCTGTTAAATTCAGTGCTTGCAGATTATCTTTGATCAGCATCCCTAGAAAAAATATTACTCCAATTATACCAATAAGGATAATTCTTCCTTTCTCACCACCAAATTTTAATTGGATCGGCAACATTAAAGCTAAAGCAATAATTATCATCGACAGCATTGGCAACGCTTGTTCAAAAATTCCGGTCATTTCAACATGATTAATAACTACAGCTATTAAACTAATCATCATGCCAACAATTATAAAGCAAATCCCAATGGTTAAACCAAATAAATATTTTTCATAAACATAACTTTTTCTTGTAATCGGTAGTGTAAATAAAAATGCGTTACCATTATCAAATTCATCGTAACTGATCGAACTTAATGTAAACAATGATCCAATCAAACCCAAGAATCCGATTGCAAAATAATTTTCTTTCGACCAGACCGTCATAACTAATGCAATTGCGATTATCAATAAATAAGCATTCTTTTGTTCTTTCATCAACTCAAAATCTTTCACAAAAAGTCCCTTCACTACTTGTCACCTCGACTCATCATTGTAATTACTTCATCAATATTGCCATTTTCGACCACTAAATCAGGATAATTCTCTAAGTAAAATTGTTTCTGATTGGTTAAGCAACTGTAACCGAAACTTTCTTTTTTTATTTTAAGCAGATAATCTTTATCTAACTTAGCAAATTGGTCTTCATTTACTTTCAACATTCCGTATTCACTTAACAAGACATCAGTATCTTCATGCAAAACGATTTTTCCTTGATTGATCATGTAGAGATCATCACACAATGATTCTAAATCACTAGAAATGTGGGAACTAATTAAAATCGAATTGTCCTCGTCCTTTTCTAGAAATTCTCTTAAAATATCCAACAATTCATCTCGAGCCACGACATCTAATCCTGCAGTCGGTTCATCAAGAATCAACAACTTAGCACCATGCGACATCGCAACCAAAATTTTTATCTTCACTTTCATTCCCGTCGATAGCTCTTTAATTTTTTTATTCCAAGGCAATTCAAATTTATCAACTTGTTTACTAAAAAATTCTTTATCAAAATTGCTATATAAATTATTCAAAACCGGCATGATATCCTTAATTGTCAAAAAGCCACTGAAACCAGAGTCCGCCAAAACAACTCCAATATTTTCCTTATCGGCAACAGTTAACTGTGAAATAGGTTTGTCAAACAACGTAATTGAACCACTATCAATTCTAATTAAGCCCAAAATTGCCTTAAAAGTAGTACTTTTACCAGAACCGTTTTGACCAATCAAACCAGTAACTTGACCCTGTTTTACCTTTAAAGAACAATCCAGTTTGAACTTAGGATAAGTTTTTTGAATGTCTTTTACTTCTAACACGCTTAATCCTCCAAAATTAATTCAAATAATTTTTTTAAATCACCATCACTGATTCCAAAACTTCGACCTTTTTGAATAGCTTTCTCAAAGTCCTCTTCCAGTTCTCTTTTTTGATCTTCGAATAACAAATCAGTATCAGTTGCAGTAACATAGGTCCCTTTCCCATGAATCGTGACCGTAAAACCCAGCTGATCCAATTGATCATAAGCTTTTTTGACCGTTAAGGCACTGATTTTTGATTCACGAGCCAACGACCGAACTGATGGAAGATTATCATTTTCCTTTAATTCACCCTTACGAATCAAAGTCTTGATCTGTTCAACTATTTGCTCATAGATTGGAATCATCGATGAGTGATTGATAATAATTTCCATTCATTTTCTCCTTTGAATGTAAACAGTGTATAACAGTGACTAACAGTTTTCAAGTGTTATATACTGTTTATTTTTTAAAAATCAAAAAAACAGCCTCTATTCTCCAACTTATTTAGAAAATAGATGCTGTTATTTTTAACAAAAAGTATTATTTCTTATTACTTTGACGTTGGAACATTTTAACGATTTCAACCACGATAATCATCAGAATGCCTGCTCCAAGAACGATTGACCATTGTAAGAGATTCAATTCTGTTACGTGGAACAATTTGTTAAAGCCAGGAACAACGATTGTTAAAGCAACCATGATAAAGGAAGTTGCGACACCAATGTTGAACATCTTGTTCTTGAATGGATGAACTGAGAAAATTGATTGGTAAGTTGATTTAACGTTAAATGCATGGAACAACTGAATCAAGGCTAAGGTTGCATAAGCCATTGTTAAAGCATCAGCATGCATAGCAGCACTTTCAGTATGAACTGGGAACATGATTGCTAAACCGTAAACTCCTAAAGTAATCAAACCTTCAAGAATTCCTTGGTAAATAATCGATGAACCGATTCCGCCACTTAAGAAACTTGATTTTCTCCCACGAGGTTTACGATCCATAATTCCTGGTTCAGTTGGTTCAACTCCCAAGGCAATGGCTGGGAAAGTATCAGTTGCTAAGTTGATCCAGAGCAATTGAACTGGTTGTAAAATATCCCATCCCAATAGGGTCATCATGAACAAAGTCAAAACTTCACCTAAGTTAGCGGACAAAAGATATTGAATTGATTTTTGAATATTGGAAAAGACTTTACGACCTTCTTCAACGGCGACAATAATAGTGGCAAAGTTATCATCGGCAAGAACCATATCTGAGGCACCCTTAGAAACTTCAGTACCTGTAATACCCATACCGATACCAATATCAGCTGACTTCAAAGCTGGCGCATCATTTACACCATCACCAGTCATAGCAACGACTTTACCCTTATCTTGCCAAGCACTGACAATTCTAACCTTATGTTCGGGTGACACACGAGCATAAACCGAATACTGTTTAACTTTTTTCGCGAATTCTTCGTCACTCATTTGATCCAATTGAGCCCCAGTGATAACGGCAGCGTCATCACCCGGTTTGATAATGCCAAGACGACCAGCGATAGCTTCAGCGGTATCTTGATGATCACCAGTAATCATGATTGGACGAATTCCAGCCTTTTTCGCATCTTCAACCGCTTTGGCAGCTTCAGGACGTTCTGGGTCGATCATTCCAATTAAACCGGCAAAAATCAAATCGTTTTCGACTGTCTCAGTATCGACTTTGTCAGGAATAGCGTCGATAATCTTGTATCCCATTGCCAAAACTCTTAAAGCTTGTGTAGCCATGGCTTTATTTTGTTTCAACAATTCTGTTTTATCGGCGTCAGTGAAATCGCGGACCTCATCTTTACTTGCTTGAATTCTGGTTACTCGCTGTAAAAGCATATCCGGAGCACCTTTGACGGCAACTAAGAATTTACCGTCACTTAATTGATGAATCGTCGACATCAATTTACGTTCTGAATCGAACGGTACTTCAGCAACACGAGGTTCTTTTTGTAATTCATCCTCTACTTTGTAGCCATGATCAAAACCAAATTGGACCAAAGCTGTTTCAGTTGGATCACCGACTAAGACACCATCATTTTGGATTTTGGTATCATTAGCAAAAGTCATCACTTGTAAAACTTTATCAGTGCCACTAATTGGAGCTGAGGAATCTTGCAATTTACCATACTGGTAAACTTTTTCAACGGTCATTTTATTTTGCGTCAAAGTACCAGTTTTATCAGATGCGACAATTTCCGTACTACCCAAAGTTTCAACAGCTGGCAATTTACGAACTAAGGCTTTTCTTTTAGCCATTCGTGTAGTACCTAAGGCCAAAATAATTGTAACAATTGCTGGCAATCCTTCTGGGATAGCAGCAACGGCTAGTGAAATAGCAACTAACATCATTTCAATAACTAATTGATTCATTGGTAAACCTTCGTGGTTATTGAAAATACCAACCGCAAAAATCACGGCAGCAATTCCTAAAATCAACCAAGTCAACGTCTTACCTAATGAATTCAAATTATCCTGAAGTGGAGTTCCAGTTTCTTCAGCTTTGTTGATCATACCAGCGATTTGACCAACTTGGGTATTCATACCAGAACCAACTACGATACCTGTACCACGACCATAGGTAACATTACTGTTCATATAAGCCATGTTCTTGCGATCACCAAGTGGGATATCTTCATCTGGTAAAATCTCAGCTTCTTTTTCAACTGGCACTGATTCACCAGTCAAAGCTGATTCCTCAATTTTCATGGAAGCTGAATCTAACAGGCGGATATCAGCTGGAACAATATCACCAGCCTCAAGTAAAACTACATCACCAACTACCAAGTCCTCACTGCTGATAGTTTCTAGTTTCCCATTTCTTTTAACATGAGCTTCCGGCGTTGACATTTCACGTAAAGCATCAATTGCTTCTTCCGCCTTTGATTCTTGGAAAACACCAAAGATTGCATTAACGATAACAACTGCCAAAATTAAACCAGCATCGGCCCACTCTTTGGCGACAATACCTGATATTAAAGCAGCTACTAATAAAACAATGATCATAAAGTCTTTGAATTGATCAAAGAACTTTTGAAACATCGTCTTTTTCTTGCCTTGTGCTAAGGCGTTGGGACCGTTTTGCTCCAAACGTTTTTTTGCTTCGTCGCTACTCAATCCCTCTTCACTGGTATTAAATTGTTTTAACAGTGAAGCTTCGTCTAAAGCATAAAACCTTGCTTTGACATTTTGTTCATCCTTCATAAAAACCCCTCCTTTAAAAAAAGAGACTTGCACACTAAATAAGCGTACAAGTCTCACTATTTAAGACAAAACCAGAGCTACGTCTTGTTGATGATTTTGCCACAGGCAACTTCTGCAAGTTACTCCCTTGTTTAAAGTCATTATAAATGATTGAAAAAATTAAAGCAAAAGAAAAAGCGAGAAATTTATTCTCACTTTTAAATTAAATTTCAAAATTATTTATTTTACTACATAGCTTGCATTGACCCATTCATTAGTAGCAACACGATAATAAGTTACCCCATTGACTACCTTAGTTTGATCAGTTTGCCATGATGTATTATTAGCCAAAGCACGGTTTGTAATCACTTTCATCGTGCCATCACTTTGAAGTGCTTCTAGTTTAACAGCATATGAGGCTGAATTATTAACTTTGATTACATTCTTAGTTGTTGAACTATCAGTTGAACCACTATTAGTTGTAGCTCCTGATAGAAAGCTAGCTGCAACCCATTCATTTGTGGCAACACGATAATAAGTTACCCCATTGACATCTTTAGTTTGATCAGTTTGCCATGATGTATTATTACTCAAAGCACGATTTGTGATTCTTTGCATCGTACCATCACTTTGTAAGGCCATCAATGGAACATAATTTCCAGAAGTGTTGTTAACTTTAATTACATTTTTGCTAGAAACGGTACTACTACTTGAGTTAGCACTACTGTCGGTCGTAGCTGATGAATTGTTATCAGTTGTTGTTGTAGTTGATGTTGGTGATGAATACTTTGTAAAGTAATCATCATACAATTCAGAAACATCAAAATTACCGCTACTACCACTAAACTTATAAGTACTTGACCATTGCCAAGCATGTTCAGTTGTATACCATTCTTTACCTGTTGGGTCATATGGATATGATGCAATCCAGCCTTGGCTGACACTCATCTTATATCCAACCCATGAACCCATTGTGTAAATAACAGAACGGTAACCATATTTGGCAACCTCATTCATAAAAGCTGCATTGTTAGCATCATTTTGTGATACTGACAAACCACTTTGTTCTGAGCTCTCAACATCAGTTGCTAAAACAGCCCCGCTTGGTAAACCATCGGCTTGAGCCAACTTAGCAGCGTAATCTGCCTCGGCAATTGCACCACTTACACTGTTGTATCTTGCATAGTGATAACCATTGACATACATCCCAGCAGATTTAGCAGCTGATATATTACCAGCCGCATTCGCATCTTTAAAAGATGTACCTTCACTAATTTTTATTGCCACAGCTTTGACGCCATAACTGTCGTGCATATTCTTGAAGTTAGAAACAGTCATTGCACCATTATTATTAGATACATCGACCATATCAGTCCGAGCAGCTTGGACCTTAGTCGCTCCAAAAAAGACGAACATGACGGACAAAACTGCCGCAAGTGTAACAATAATCCTTTTTTTTAAAGCCATATCCCTTGTTCTCCCTTTCGTTGCCATCGCAACAAACCAAATTATAAGTCAATATTTTTGCTTAGAGTTAAAAGTTACAAAGATGTTCACTGAAAGTAACAAAGTAACAATAATGTAACTAAAAAGTAAAATAAAAATATTGATTTTTTTGACTTTTTGGAGAATTGGTTGATTGCCGCCTCTGTTCTGAATTAAATATTCGTTCCAAAGAAAAACAAAAAAACAGCATCTATTTTCTAGTCCACAAAACTTAATTCGTTCACTATAAAAATAGATACTGTCCAATAAAGATATTTAATTTTTAATATATTTCTATTATGAATTCTTACTAATAAAATCTCGATACCAATAGAAACTCTTTTTAGGAATCCGGCGTAAATCTTTTTGATCATCGTCATCCCGATTAATATAAACAAAGCCATAACGTTTCTTATATCCGTTCAACCAGCTCAACAAATCAGTAAACGACCAAGCACAATAACCTAACAATTCTACTCCATCGGTCAAAGCTCGTTGCATCTCGGTAATGTGCTCTTGCAAATAATCGATTCTGTATTGATCATTGACGACATTGTTTGACTCCAACTTATCTTGGGCACCCAAGCCATTTTCTGTCACCATGATTGGTAATTGATACTTTTCATATACTCGACGTAAAGCAATTCTAAAACCGACTGGATCAATTTCCCATCCCCATTGAGTTTTATTCAGATAAGGATTCTGGACATTGTTGAACATCGTGGTCTCTGGAGCTTGTGCCTGAGCGGACTTTGGTTGCATCAAATACGGATCTGTTTTAGAAAAATTCTTTTCGTGCTGATCTGTATTTGGATGTTCAATTTGATTTTGTTGGAAAGTTCCACCGTGATAGTAGTTGATTCCTAAAAAGTCTGGTTTAGCCGACTTTAAAAGTTTTTCATCGGCAGCACTAACTTCTGGAGCAACTCCCAAAGCCTTCAAGTGGTTCATCACTAAGGCCGGATATGTTCCTCGACAATAGACGTCTAACCACCAATTGTTATTAAAATCGTCAGCATTGTCAGCAGCCAAAACATCATCTGGGTTAGCGGTGATTGGATACGTTGGTCCATAACCAAAACTAGGTCCAATCATGCCATTGGGAACTAATTCGTGGAACAAGTTGATAGCCGTGGCATTGGCCAAATTAATGATATGGTTAGCGGCATACATCCTTTTGATGTCAGTCACATTTGGTGGATGTGAAGCCCAGCGATATCCCATAGCCGTGAAAATATTTTGTTCATTGAATGTGACCCAGTATTTAACTTTACTTCCATAAGCGTTGAAAACAGCTTGGCAGTATTTTTTAAAGGCATCGATCACACTTCGAGATTCCCAACCACCATATTTATCCTGCAAGGCTTGAGGAATATCCCAATGATAAAGCGTGATTACTGGTTCAATATCATGCGCTAATAAATCATTGATCAAATCATCGTAGAACTTGATTCCTAATTGATTGATTTCTCCATCACCATCAGGAATAATTCTTGACCAGGCAATTGAAAAACGGTAGGCTTTCAAACCCATCTCCGCCATTAATTCGACGTCTTCTTTATAGCGATGATAGTGATCAACCGCTACATCACCATTTGTACCGTGAAATGTTTTTCCGGGAATCTTGGAAAAGGTATCCCAAATCGAAGGTCCTTTACCATCCTCATTCCAAGCACCTTCTATTTGGTAGGCCGCCGAAGCAGCTCCCCAGAGAAAATTTTTTGGAAACTTTTTTAATTTTTGATAATACATTTTAAGCTCCTTTTACAGCTGAATCTGCTTGAGCAGCCTTTTGAGCATCTTCTTCTTGTTCAGTCTTTAATTCTTGTCTGTCCAAGACTTTAAAGAATGGATAATAAGCTGCTACTGCAACGATCAATTCGATCAATTGCCAAAGAGCTGCACGCCAGTCACCACCGGTCATTAGAAAACCACTGATAACAGTTGGCGTTGTCCATGGAACTTGGGCTACGATCATACCAATAACGCCAAATTTCATCAGATAGTAAGTGATGAATTCCAAAACCATTGGCGTAACAATAAATGGAACCATCAGAGTTGGGTTCAAAACAACTGGTAGACCGAACATGATAGGTTCACTAATGTTGAAGACTGAAGGCATCAATCCTAAATTACGCATTGCCTTGTAACGTTGACTCTTAGCAGTGAACATACATAAAACTAAACCTAAAATTGCACCGGTACCACCGATTGTCAAACCAAAGTTCAAGAAACCATCGGCTGCGATATGAACTGGAGCATGGCCCTTTGATACCGCATTGATATTAGCAGTCAAGAAACTCAAGAAAACAGGTGTATAAATACTTCCGATAACATTTGTACCATGAACACCAACGACCCATAGTGCCAAAACTAAGAAGATAGCTAATTCAATTCCCCAAATGCTATCTAGTCCGACAACTAATGGTGAGAAAATAACTTGAATAACTGAGTTGATATTGATATGCAACACAACTCTGACTAACCAAACAATGAATAAAGCGATGGAACCAGGAATCAAAGATGAAAATGATTTTGCTACTGCAGGTGGAACTGAATCTGGCAACTCGATCGTCCAATTACGGGCTACACAGAAACGAATAATTTCACTAGAAATAATGCAGACCACGATAGCGGTAAAGATACCACCAGAACCAAGGTCAGCTGGATCGATAGCCATTTTGTCATTCAACATTGCTAATAAAAATGCAACTGTTGGGATAACTGTTCCGGTCATCGTATCCAATTTATTGGCTTTAGCTGATTGATAACTGATACCCATTGCCACAATCAAAGCCAAAATACCAAATGTTACTGTAACTGCGGCATTCAAGTAACCTGAAATAGGTTTGATGAAATCAGCCCACCAAGTGAATGGCAAGTTTGCCACAATCATAAAAATACTTCCAAAAATCGTAAATGGAATTGTAATGATCATCCCATCACGAAGCACAACCATGTACTTTAGATTTCCAAATTTTGCTAAAGCTGGCAAAAATTTGTTTTGAAATCCAGAAATAATACTCTTCATAATTTTCCCTCCTAGTTAGTTTTTTCATTAAAAGAACTAACTAAAATGTAATCGTTTTCTTTGACTTAGTCAAGAGTTATTGAAGAAAAACTAAATTTCTTTTTGATGGGTGGTGGTTAATTGCCGTCTTCCATGAAAGCTTTGTGGACGCTGGAACGCTGTGGGGCGACTTGGAGCCAATTCCAAAATCAGGAATTGTCTTCAAGCTCACCCTTTCACTAAATGCTAAAGCATTAAGTGAAATTTCACGGCTGAGCATCCACAAAGCTTTCACTCCAGACTAGATCCTATTCTTAGTTTTTGGGTAATTTATTCTGATTTTGGTAACCTTTTCTATTCCGAATCCTTAGAATTTCTATTTATAATAAAAAAAGCAGTATCCATTTTCTAGTGTTTGAAACTTAATTCGTTCACTATAAAAATAGATACTGCTATTTTTTTGTTTTAAATCATACAAGAAAAATCTGGAATAGAACGGTTATTTCTAAAAAACTAGAAAGAATTAAACCATAGATCCGTTCTTCAGTCCAGAGCAACAAACTCGATTTGGCTCAAATGTGAAATTTTGGTTAGTGCTTTAGCACTTACCAAAAGGCCGAGCTTGGAAATGCCGCGCACCTTGCGGTAGTTTCAAGTCGTGCCCACATTGTTCCAGCCAAAATCGAGTTTGTTGCGGAGGACGGCATACTTTTCCCCCACATAAAAAAGTTAATCAACACTTGGTACTGTTCTCTTTTTAAATTTCAATTCAGCTTTTGGTAGCTCTAAAATACTGCGCGTAATTAAAGCACAGCCCCCAAGCAGATTGTCATTATTCGTACTGTCTGCCATCTCAATATTAATCGGATGATTAACCACATTGCTCATCAAATTCTCTACTTCTGGCAATAACTCTGGAATTGCTCGTAAAATTTTTGAACTGAGGACAATTTTTTCGGGATCAAACAGCAATAAAATATTCTGTAAAATAATTGAAAGACTTGCTTGGAAATTTTTTAAGACTACTAAGGTATCTTCATCTTCCAAGTCATACCAACGCTTAATATCGGCAATCACTACCGGTTTACCCTTCAAATCAGTTAAGTTATTCAAGACTGCTTGGTCTGAACCGACTTCATCCAGTGCTGTCGGTTGACTGCTTCCTAAGCCGAGGTATCTGGCATTGCCAATTTCCCCAGCTTGAGAATTTTTCCCACTGTATAATTGGCCGTCAATAATCATCCCTACAGCAACTCGATCAAACAAACTGACCGCTGCAGCGGATTCAATCTCTTTTTCTGAAAAATCTCTAATTGCTAAAGCTGCTAAACTAGCTTCATTTTCTATGACAACTGGAACATTAAACCTGCTTTGAAGAATCTGAACTAGATCAAATTTTGCTAAATCATCATTTAAGGCACAGACGATATGGTTATCTTTGACTACTCCATCGATTGCCACTGAAATGCCCATTAAATCTGAATTGTCTAATTCCATCAATTTGATTCCTGAATACAAGGCCAATAATTGTTGGGAAGCTTCTTTGCCTTCAGTTGGAAATTCCTTGTGATCGATCGTACTGCCATCAAGCCAGTTTGCCATACAGCTGACCGAATTACTGTTAATTTTAGTGTTGATGGTGTAGCCAGCTTGAGCATTAAAGTTAGTTAAAACCGGTTTGCGACCGCCACTACTTGTACTGTTACCTTGTCCAATATCATAAACTAAATTATCATTTTCCAATTGAGTGAAAATATTGTAGACCGTCGATTTGGTCAAACCTAATTTTTTAGCCACGTCAGCTCTTGAGGTTGGTGTCTGATTAAAAACTTCGCGTAAGACATTTAACTCATTAATTCTTCTGATTGTTAGTCGATTCATTTCACCAACCCCTTATAAATTTATCTATATGTACAATCATACTACATGTGTATAGACCAACGAATAAAAAAAACACCAATCCATTGAATTGATGTTTATGCACGACAATTGGGGCATTTCGAGGGCGCGAAATCTCTTTAGAAAGTAAATTCAGCTTCGTCTGCGACTAACTTGGCTGATTTAGTCTTGTCGTTGTCGTGCAAGATAACTGTCACATCTCCAGAAAGTCCAGAGGTCTTGACAATTACGCGATTATTTTCTTTTTTAGCGGTGATGTTTGCGACATCCTGACCGTGAATATTGGCTACTTTGGTTGAGATTGTCCCATCTGTTAGTTGATATAAATGAATCTCAACATCCTTCGTGTAGTCATATGAAGCGTGATGGCTATTATTGTGGCGGACGATGATGCTGTTTTCTCTAACCAAAACTGGCAGACTTAATTCGTCAAATTGTTGATCGACCCACTTGCCGGATTCAGGTGCTTGATAGACTTGTCCGTCTAAAATGCTAGTCCACTTGCCTCCTGGCAAATAGAAGTGTGCTTGGCCTGTTTCGTTAAAGATCGGAGCAACCAAAATCTGTGAACCAAACATGTATTGAGTACCATTGTCATAGACGTTTGGATCTTTTGGAAATTCCATGAACATCGGGCGCATCAAAGGATTGCCATAACTTGCAGAATGTGCTGCTTGAGTGTACAAATAAGGCATCAAGGACAACTTCAAATCAACGTAACGTTTGGTATTCTCAACTGCTTCTTGATCAAAGTTCCAAGGAACTCGATAGACATTACTGCCGTGATAGCGACTGTGTGAAGACAACAAGCCAAACTGAGTCCAACGTTTATAAAGGTCAGCTGTTGGCATATCTTTGCCATCTTCAAAGCCACCGATATCGTGACTCCAGAAACCAAAACCAGAAAGCAAGAATGACAAACCACCACGCAAAGTATCACGCATCGAATTGTAGTTGGAAAGGCAGTCTCCACCCCAATGAACGGGATACGATTGTGAACCAGCGGTTGCTGAACGAGCAAATACTACCGCCTCATCTTCACCTTTTACTTCAGCAATTGCGTCATAAACAGCCTTATTGTACTGCAAAGTGTAATAGTTATGCTCTTGTTGAGGATCGGAACCGTCAAAGAACTTCACATCATCGACTGGAATGCGCTCGCCAAAGTCAGTCTTAAAGCAGTCGACACCCATCTTTAATAGCTCCTTGAGCTTGTCTTGATACCACTTAACAGCATTTGGATTAGTGAAGTCAACAAAACCATTACCAGCTTGCCAAAGATCCCATTGCCAAACGTCTCCGTTTAAGCGCTTTAACAAATATCCTTTTTCCTTAGCTTCTTTAAACAAAGGTGATTTTTGAGCGATGTAAGGATTGATCCAAACGCAAGTCTTGATTCCTCGGTCATGAATCTTTTTCAATAAACCTTCAGAATCAGGAAATTGATCTTTATCCCATGCCAAAGTACACCATTCAAAGCCTTTTTGCCAGAAACAGTCAAAGTGGAAGACATCTAATGGAATATGATGTTCTTTCATACCATCGATGAATTTCAATACCGTCTCTTCACTGTAATCAGTTGTGAATGAAGTACTGAGCCAAAGTCCGAATGACCAAGCTGGAGGCAAATTGATTTTACCAGTCAATTGCGTATAACGATGTAAGACTTCTTGTGGCGTTGGACCATAGATCACGTAATACTGTAACGATTGACCTTCAGTACTGAATTGTACCCGATCAACATTTTCAGAACCGACTTCAAACGAGACTCTTTGCGGTTCATCGACAAACACGCCGTAGCCGTTACTACTGATATAAAATGGCACATTCTTGTAGGCCTGTTCACTACCAGTGCCGCCGTCTTGATTCCAAGTATCAATGGATTGACCATTCTTAACGAAATTACCAAAACGTTCGCCTAAACCATAGATTTTTTCCTCAATTCCCATTGATAATTGTTCACGCATGTAATTTATTTTTTTATCATGATCATAAATGACCCCTTGAGCCTTAGGTGCTGACTCAGTAATCAAATGATTATTTGCGCTAAATTTTAAATTGAAATCACGTTTCAAAGGTAAGGTTACTTTCAGTTCGCCGCTTTGTAGACTAGCCGAATCCTCACCGATTGAAATATCAACGTCTGGTTTCAAATCATTAATTTTAAATGCCGGGCCATGATCTTCACTGTCGAAATGTTCTAACTTTACGCCAATTACATTCTCAACCGGTGAAGTAAAGGTCAAGGTCGTTGCCCCAAGGTTCAATTGATCACCACGAGTAGTGATTTTATTAAATGGCGCAAAAGCTGACAATGTCCGATCTGCTTTTTTTACGTCATAAACTTCCATTGGTGAATTAACGTCATATTGCTCACGATTCATCCAATAACCATTAGTAAACTTCACTAAATGCACCCTCTTTATTGGTATTTTAGTTTGTTCTTTTAACGAACTAACTAAGTTAACGCTTACATTATAAACAACATTCGCCCTGGAATTCAATTGATTTTTTGATTTCTTTTCAAATTTTGTTAAAAAGGTAGTATTTTGTGGTATTTGGAAGGTGGTATTTTGACAAGTTATTGGGTTTCCCCTCTTTATTCAAAATAGAAGTAATAATAGAAATAGAAAAAGATCCTACTAGATTGCAGCAGTTTCCAACAACTCTAGTAAGATCTTCTATTTTTTTACATCAGATTAAATCAATTAAAATATTAAAGGCTATAACGTATCCAGACCGTAAAACCGTAAAAATCTCAATTCGAATAGAATACTATTCAATTCCAGAATTTATTGAGATACTGCAAAAAAACTGAAATCCAGCTATACCCACAGCGTTCCAGCGTTTCCCAGAACTGTTGCGGAAGACGGCAACATACCCTCTCTTCAAAATAACTTCTTCAATCTATTTCTAAAACAATTCTCTAAAATGTGCTTCTAAAAATGTTGCTATTCCGTCATTTACATTCGAATCAGTTACAAAGTTAGCTGCTTCTTTGATTTCTGGAATAGCATTGCCCATTGCTACTGAATAATGAGCTTGTTTCATCATTCCCAAATCGTTCATTCCATCGCCGAAAACAAATGTGTGATCTTTGTCTACTCCTGTTTCTAGTTGAACTTTCTTGATAGCTGTACCCTTGTCGGTCTTTAACGGGATCATTTCGATATTATCAGGGCCTGAAGCTGATAGGCGTAATAATTTAGTTGCTGCTAATTCTTTTCTTACTTGGTCCAATTCGTCCATATCACCGCGTGACAAAACTACTCCATTAGTAATAATTCCGGCAATTTTTTGTAGCTCTTCAAAGTTTTCAATCTCGTGATAACCAAAGGCTTCATCAAAGTTTCCGGCATTTTGAGCAATGAAGTGTGGAATTTTTTCGGTGAAGTAGGCTGTATCTGGGGTGAACAGCATCATCGGTAACTTTCTGTCGTGTGTCACTTTGTAGGCAGCTTCCACTGTCTTCTTGCCCAATAATGTAACTTCTTGACCGTTGATTCCATCAAAAACTGCGCCATTTGAGGTGATCATCCCTACTTCTGAATTCAAACGGTTCTGCGTGATTTTGGCTAGTTCGTACATTCTACCGGTCGAGATGTAAAATTTTACTTCGTGCTTTTGCAATTTCTCGATGGTGGCTTTGGTACGAACGGAAATGTGTTTATGGTCACTTCCTAATAAAGTGTTATCAAGATCCATAAAAACTAGATATTTTGGCATGTAAACTCCCTCGAATCCTTATTAGTAAACTCATAATACATTGTACCAAATTTTTGCAACCGTTTACTTTACTTTGTTGGAAATCTCACTCCATGGCTAACAAAATTATCTAGGTTCAAATCCATGACTTGCTCTATCCTACCGACATTTCTAAAATCATTGAATCGTGACAAATCACTCACTTCCACCGACAAATAACCATCATCATTTTTAGCTATCATTAAAGCTTCCAAATCATTTTTGGGGGCAAACTTTGATTCATCAAATGAACTAAATTGTGTCACGCGAACTTTGGCTTGTGATAACTTCATTTGTGAAACATCTAAAAAAACTGGCTCTAACTCTTGTAATGATTTTTCTTTGACAATTTTTTGAGCCAACTGACCATACTGTTTAAATTGGGGCGAGTTGGCGTGGATTTGATAACTAGTATTATCTTTATACATTTCAAAAACAAAATTAGTCGTCCCAGCTGTATCCAAATGTGTAGACAACATCATCAAAGTATTCGCTTCTGTTTCAAAAGATGTTTGAAAATTATTTTCTCCTTCATCCAAAAAAGCCTGCCGCTTATTTGAATCAATCACTAATTTATACATCCGAAAAATTGGAGCTTGCTCTAAATTCATCTATTTCACCGACCTAACTTTGGTAATTTTTTTATCACTTTAGCTGGTACACCACCGACAACGCAATTATCAGGAACATCTTTGACAACGACTGCTCCCGCGCCAACGATAACGTTATTACCAATGTGGACTCCAGCAATAACCGTAACGTTGCCACCAATCCAGACATCATTGCCGACTGAAATTGGTTGCGTGTAAGTAATTAAGTATTTACTTCCATCCTCCCTAGTTCCAAAACGTTTTGTGGCATCAAGTGCATGCTCACCACAATAAAATTTAGTATCCGGAGCCACAATTACTCGATCACCCAAAGTTATTTTATTAGAATCTTGAAAATAACAATTACCATTAATAAAATCACTGTCACCGAACGAAATGTGTTTACCATAGATTGCTCCAAATTGACCATTGATCGTCAAATTTGAGCCAACGTGGCCAAATAAATTTCTAATAACGATTTGACGTTTATCCTGATCAGTCTCGTGATTCAAATCGTAAATCAAATTTTTAGCATTTTGAATCATCCCTTGTAGTTCTGGATCACGATAATCATAATCTTGACCTGCTAATAATTTCTCATGTTCTGTCATCAAAATAAACTCCCCCTTCTTAATAATTTAAAGTACGTAACTTTTTAACTAGACCTAACATAAATACAATTTGCTTCAACCACATCAACTAGCTTTTGTTCTTCACCATTAAAGTGCAGATTTCCACCCTCACGCGCTCTTTTCAAAACTTCGTCTTTATTCAATTAACTTTACTTATAGAGTAAAGTCAATGGCAGGTTTCGTCTAATACTTATCTTGCATTTTATAAAATGCAAATAACGTATAACTAAAAATTATCCTAAGAAATTAAAAATCTGCTATTTAGTCCGGAGCAACAAACTGAATTTGCTGTGGAGAACGGCACACTTCACCCAAAAAAATCCTAAAAGCCTTTTTGCCTTTAGGATTTTTAAATTTAATTTAATTTGCGATAACGATATTTATTCGTATAAACCACTTTTTCATCTTTATTCAACACAATATCGCCAAATTCTGGATGATGGATTGCGTCAGGTAACGTCTGTAGTTCCATTGCCAAACAATCATATTCACGTTTATCAGCTTTTTTTTCATCAATTGGGTTAGCGGTAAAAATCACCATCCCATTACGATCAGTTTCAAGATCGACCGCACGATCCTGACTACTGATGGTTGCAGCTTTTCTACCTACCACAAAGGCATCATCATATTCAAACTTATCTAATAAAGCCAATTCATCTAGACCTTGACCAATCTTTTTAGGTTGTTTGAAGTCATATGGTCCATCGGTTGGTAACAATCGACCAGTTGGAACCTTACCATCATCTACATCGAGAAAATCATCGGCGTTGATTTGTAATTTTTGATCACGAATATTTTCGTCACCAACGTTGAAGTAAACGTGACATGTTGGATTAAAGAGCGTGTCATGATCACTGATACCAGAATAAAGAATCGTTACTTCGTCGTCATCACTTAAAATATAAACGACACTAACGGCTAACTTGCCAGGAAAACCATCCTCACCATTGACTACGTACTTAAATTTAACCGCTTGGTCAGTAACAATTTCACCCTGAAAGTTTTGATATTGCAAACCGTGACTACCACCATGCAGGAAATTTTCACCCTCATTTTGCTCCATCTGATACTCTTGTCCCTTGATCTTGAAAGTGGCATCTTTAATACGACCAGCCACACGTCCAATCGTTTTTCCAACTTGATAAGGTGTCTTGATGTAATCATCAAGATTATCAAAATGTTCGATCAATGAATGTTTCTGTCCGTCTTCCACCACTTCAAAGTTTTGCCAAGTTGCGGCATAACTTAAAAGACTAATACTAGTTTGGTTTTTATTAGTAATCTTGTAGAGGTAAACCGGTTCAGAATCAATTTCCCCAAAAATTGTTTTTGAAACTGTCATATTCCTACCTACTTTTTATTTTATTAAGCCATAGCTTTCTTGATATTTTCCAAAGTTACTTCTGAAGTGTCATTGAAGTTGATGTCAGCAGCTTTAAGGACCTCTGGATCACCAATTCCAATTGATGTTTCATTAGCAGCGTTGATTGATTGTACACCAGCTGCGGCATCTTCAACTCCGATACACTCTTCTGGTTTCAAGTTGAGAATCTCTGCTCCACGGACGTAAATTTCTGGATCTGGCTTACCGTGTTTCAAAGTAGCTGGATCAACTCGTTCTTTGAAGTATTTGTCGAGATTCAAAGCTTCCAAAACTTTTGGTGCATTCTTTGAAGCTGAAGCTAGAGAAATCAAATAGTTGTGAGCGGCAAGATCTTCGATGAAAGCTTTCATACCAGGCAAAATATCGTCATCAGTCAAATTGCTCAAAAGATTGACGTAGTTCTCATTTTTCTTAGTAGCGTATTTTACTTTCTCTTCTTGTGTGTAATCGTTTTCTTTGCCACCAGCTTTAAGAATCAATTCCAAAGAATCCATGCGGCTAACACCCTTTAATTGGTCGCCGAGTTCATCTGTCCATGTGACACCTAACTCATCAGCCAATTGGTGCCAAGCTTTAGCGTGATAAATTGATGTACTAGCAATCACGCCATCTAGATCGAATACAAAACCTTTAATTAGTTCAAATTTTACCATAAGTCTTCTCCTTCACAAAAAGGTGCCCGAAGAATCTTCAGACACCTTAAATACAATTATTTAAGCATTAGTGGTTTGTCATAAACGTTGATTTGAAGTGGATCTCCTGAAACTAACTTGAATTCTGGTCCAGCTTCTTTAACAGTTACTTCGATGACACGACCTCTGAATACTTGTCTGAATGAGTAACTATTCCATTTCTTAGGTAGGAATGGTTTGTAACTCAAAGTACCATCGTCATGTACACGCATACCAGCAAATCCTTGAACCATAGCTAACCAGCCACCAGTCATGGATGTGATATGCAAACCATCTGCAGTGTCATTATTATAATTGTCTAAGTCTAGTCTAGCTGTTCTCTCATATAAAGCAACCGCTTTCTCTTCATAATGAAGATCAGCTGCTAATACAGAGTGAATTGCAGGCGAAAGACTTGACTCGTGAACTGTCAATGGTTCATAGAAGTCAAAATTACGTTTCTTTTCGCGTTCTGAGAAATCATCGATGAAGTCCCAGATTCCTTGAAGAACATCACCTTGTTTGATATATGGTGAACGTAAAATCTTATCCCATGACCAATGTTGATTGATTGGCAATTGATCTTCTGGAATAGCACTGACTGGTTCGATGTCTTTGTCTAAGAAACCGTCATGTTGAACGAAAATTCCTAGATCCTCATCATATGGTAGATACATTTTGTCTACAATATCTTGCCAATGATCCATCTCTTCTTTAGTAACAGCCAGCTTTTCAAATTGTTCTTTTGAAACTTCACCAAGAATCTCCAAAGTGTATTTCAATGTCCAACGTGCTAACAAGTTTGTATACCAGTTATTGTCAACGTTATTCTCATATTCATCAGGACCGGTTACACCGTGAATCATGTACTTTTCATTACGTTTACTATAGTGAACACGATCAGCCCAGAAGCGTGACATTTCAGTCAACATCTTACTACCTTCATGAAGAACAAATGACTTATCACCTGTATAACGTGTGTAGTTGTAAATAGCGAACGCTATATCGCCGTTACGATGAATCTCTTCGAAAGTAATTTCCCATTCGTTATGACATTCGATTCCGTTGAAAGTAACCATTGGATACAAAGCGCCCTTAAGTCCTTGTCTTTGGGCATTAATGTAAGCTCCATCGAGTTGGTTATAACGATACATTAAGAGATTTCTAGTAACTTCTGGCTGTGATACGCCTAAGTAAACTGGTATACAGAATGCTTCTGTGTCCCAATAAGTAGCTCCACCATATTTTTCACCAGTAAAGCCTTTTGGCCCAATATTTAGTCGTGAATCTTCGCCAGAATACGTTGTAAATAAACCAAAGAGGTTGAAACGCATACCTTGTTGAGCATCTGTGTCACCGTCGATCTTGATATCTGATTGATTCCAACGATCAGCCCAAACATTTTCATGTGCTGAGAGTAAATCTTCGTAAGAAACTTTAACAGTTCTTGCAGAAATACCTTCCATAGCATCTCGAATATCGTCAACTGATTCATAATCACGTGATGTCACTACGATAACACGCTTTTCAAGACTACCAACTTCATTTGGTTGAAGGTTGATTTCAAAAGTTTTGCTTGTTTCCAGTTTACCAACTTGATGGTCAACTTCTTTTAATTCAGTCACATAACTAACTTGCATCCCTGAAGTAAATCTTGGAGTGCCAAAGTCATTTGGTTTAGTTTCAGCAATAATGCCATTTTCCGTAATTTCTAGTACTTGCCAGAAATGCTCGTCGTAGTTTGCATCTTCATTTTTGACGTCAGCGTCCAAACTAGAAATTACCTTAACATTGACTTCTTTATCGCCAACATTTTCAAAACTAACTTTTTGAACTGACAATTCCTTTTGAGCTACACTCAAGAATCTTTCAAAGTTGAATTTAACTTTACTGCCATCTTTTTCAACCACGAATGAACGATTCAATTTAGCATTCTTCATGTCCAAATCCAAAGTAAAGTCGCTGATTTTATCAGTGTATAAATCAAGCTTTGAACCGTTGATCAAAAAATTCATCTTAATGAAATTAACGGCATTGATAACCTTACCAAAGTAATCAGGATAGCCATTCTTCCACCAGCCGACACGAGTTTTATCAGGATACCAAACACCAGCTAAATAAATTCCAGGAAGACTGTCGCCAGAATAATCTTCTTCAAAATTACCACGCATCCCCATATAACCATTTCCTAAACTGGTCAAACTTTCTTGTAATCGTTTATTTTCCTTGTCTAATTTGTGTGTGACCACATTCCAAGGTGCCACTTCAAATATTCTTTTCATCTTTCAAACCACCATACATATAAAATTTAATTTCTAATTAATTTTTTTGAAAACTGTTACAGCATAAGGTTTAACTTGTACAAATTTGTTGATTTGCAAAGTTTTATCATTAGTTAAAACTATTTGCCAATCATTTTTAACGATTTTATTAGGTAACGTTACATTACGAAGTTTTTCGCTTAAATTGCTGATAATTAAGAAAGTTTGATCTTTGTCTTTACGTAAGTAACTGAATACACTCGGATCATCATCCAAAATCAATTCAAAATCACCATCAGTTAAAGCTTTCTCACTCTTTCTCAAAGCAATCAGTTTCTTGTAAAAATTCAAGACAGAATCATTATCTTTTTCTTCGGTCTCAACATTGATTGTCTTGTGATTATCGTTAACTGCCAACCAAGAACTCTTTTTAGAAAAACCAGCAAATTGTGAATCATCCCATTGCATTGGTGTCCGCGCATTATCTCGTGACCAATGTGACATAATTTTCATCGTCTCTTCTTTTGAATGATTCTCTTCAATCTTTTTAAAAATATCCATATCCAAGCCATCCATCTGTTCTGGTTTAGTAAATGGATAGTTAGTCATTCCTAGTTCTTGACCTTGATAAATAAATGGCGTACCCCTTAACAGCATGTAGGTTACTGCAATTGCCTTAGCTGATTGTTTAGTTTGATTACCTAAAACTGTATTGATTCTAGGATTATCATGGTTTTCTACGTAAAGTGCGTTCCAACCGCCATCAGCTAAATCTCTTTGCCAGCGAGCTAAGACTTTCTTAAATCCACGTGGGTCGATTCGTTGTTCCCCGGGCTTGCCGACTTGAACGTTTTGCTCAAGTTGAAAAATCATATTGATGTAGCCATAACGATTAGGATCTGTCCAGTTGATGGCTTTGCGACTCGTAACACCACTAGCTTCACCAACTGTCATGACTGAATATTCATTAAAAATATCACGAAGTTCAGTCATATATTTATCGATCCCTTTAACATTCATAAATGGTGCCCAAGGATTATCTTTAATTTTAAAGTCCCAAGGTTCCTTTTGAATGTGACTGATGGCATCCATTCTGAATCCATCAATACCAAGATCAAGCCACCAACGAATCATCTTATAAATTTCCTGACGAACTTTAGGATTTTTCCAATTCAAATCCGGTTGTTCGGCTGCAAAAACATGGAAATATGCTTGACCTGAGTTTTTGTCATAAGTCCAAGCAGAATGTCCAGAAAAACTCTTCCAATCGTTTGGCATCTTGTCAGGTGTCGCATCAGCCCATAGATAGTAATCACGATAAGGATTGTCTTTACCTTTTTTTGATTCTAAGAACCAAGGATGTTGATCAGAGGTGTGATTGATTACTAAATCTAAAATAACCTTGATGTCCAAAGCGTGAGCTTTACTCAACAACTCTTTGAAATCTTCCATTGTCCCAAATTCAGGTTCAATACTTTCATAATCGGAAATGTCATAACCATTATCAACATTAGGAGATTTATAAATCGGATTGACCCAGATAAAATCAATACCTAAGTCTTTTAAATAAGGTAACTTTTCGATGATACCGCGGATATCACCCACACCATCATCATTAGTATCTTTAAAACTCCGTGGATAAACTTGATATCCAACAGCGTTTTTCCACCAAGTTTTGTCTGCCATCTTAATCCTCCACTTTCACAACAAATGATTCCCAAGGACTTAATTCAAGCTTTGAGAGATCCTTGATTGCGTGATCGTAATTTTGAATAATCGTCTCACCAACTTTTTTATCGAAAGAAACTGTTTGTTTATCGTTTGAAAAGTTGTTGACGATTAACCAAGTTTGACCTTGATAAGATCTTTCATAAGCAAAAATCGTATCTGGTGTATCAAGTAACTTGAAGTCACCCCAGATCATGATTGGATTATCTTTTCTGAGTTGAACTAGTTTCTTGTAAGTGTAGAAAACTGAATTTTTATCGGCCAAAGCATCCTTAACATTGATTTGTTTGTAATTAGGATTAACAGCTAACCAAGGTGTTCCGGTTGTGAAACCACCATTAGCACTTTCATCCCATTGAATTGGTGTTCTGGCATTGTCACGCCCCTTAGTATTGATTGACTTGATAATATCTTCTTTCTTATATCCTGCTTCAAGTCGTTCATGATACATGTTGCGACTTTCAATGTCTTCTACTTCAGAAATATCAGTGATCGGTTTGTTTGTCATTCCAATTTCTTCACCTTGATAGATGTAAGGAGTTCCTTTCATCATATGAAGCAAAATGGCAAACATTTTAGCACTTTCAACTCGATATTCTTGATCATTACCCCAACGGGAAACAATTCTTGGTAAGTCGTGGTTATTCCAGAAGAGTGAATTCCAACCTTCATTGCCAAGTTCTGTCTGCCATTTGGCCAAAACAGCTTTTAATTTGCCAACATTCAATGGTAGTAAATCCCATTTTTGTTTGCCTGGTTGTTGATCCAATTCGCTGTGTTCGAACTGGAAGACCATGGCTAATTCTTCGCGTTTAGGATCAGAATAAAGTTTGGCGATTTCAGGCGTTGCACCCCAGGTTTCACCAACTGTTAGCATGTCCTTTTCACCAAAGGTTGCTCGGTTCATCTCGTGGAGATATTCGTGAAGCTTTGGCCCATTGCCAGTAATTTCTTTGTCCGGTTGCTTGCCAATCAGGTCGATAACATCCATTCTAAAACCACCGATACCTTTATCGATCCAGAAATTCATCATGTCATAAACTGCTTGACGGACTTTTTTGTTTTCCCAATTCAAATCGGGTTGTTTTTTACTGAAAAGATGTAAGTAATATTGACCGGATTTTTCATCAAATTGCCAAGCGCTACCACTAAAGGATGACTTCAAATCATTTGGTACGCCGCCATCTTTAGGATCTCGCCAGATGTAGTAATCACGATACGGATTATCTTTTCCTTTTTTAGCTTCAATAAACCACTTATGTTCATCAGACGTGTGATTGACTACTAGATCCATAACGATTTTAATATTTCTTTTCTTAGCTTCTGCAATCAATTCATCCATATCGGCCATCGTGCCGAATTCTTGCATGATATCTTCATAGTCAGAAATATCATAACCGTTGTCATCATTAGGTGAACGATAGACTGGTGAGAGCCAGATAGCTCCGATTCCTAAATTTTGTAAATAATCTAGTTTGCTGATGACTCCTTGAAGATCACCAATTCCATCACCATTTGAATCCTTAAAACTACGTGGATAAACTTGATATACAGTTGTTTCTTGCCACCAATGTTTTTGCAAATTAAGCACCTCTCTATTTAACTAATGCGAACCCTTTAGGACTAATAGTTAATTCTTGATTATTATTTTCAATTAAATTACTTAAGATTACTTCTCGATTATTGGAAACAGTTTGAGCCTGTGTACCAGAGTTCAAAATAATTTTGACTTCTTGACCATTTAATTGGCGACTCAAGATGATCAACCCATTGTCGGCAACTTTTTCCCAAACCATTTCACCTTCGGAAAGAATTTTTTGATTATTTTTTCTAATTTCAATTAACTTTTGGAAGAAACTAAACAAGTTCTTATCTTGTTTTGATTCATCCCAAACCATACATTTACGGCAGTCAGGATCATTGCCACCGTCCATACCAACTTCGTCACCATAGTAAATACATGGAACTCCAGGTTGTAAGTAAGTAAAGGCTAAAGTTTGTTTCATCAAATCTTTGTCATCACCGGCTTCAGTCAACAATCTAGCTGTATCGTGTGAATCCAACACGTTGAATTGAATCTGGTCAGTTTGATCACGATAAAGCATCAATTGATCATTGATGTCTGAAACCATCTTGTCAGCAGAAATTTGTTTCTTCAACAAATACTTAGAAATTGAATCAGTATAGGCATAATTCATTACCGCACTGAATTGATCTCCTTGTAGCCAACCTTGTGATGAGTGCCAAACTTCTCCCAAGATATAGAAGTCTTTTTTAACACTGTCACAAGCCCGTCTGAAGTCACGCCAAAATTCATGGTCGATTTCGTTAGCAACGTCTAGTCGCCAAGCATCAATATCAAATTCTTCGATCCAATACTTAGCAATCTTGATCAAATGTTCTTTAACTTCAGGATTAGCAGTATTGAGTTTTGGCATATGTGGTGTAAAAGCAAAAGTATCATAAGTTATGTCTTTAGCTTCATCGAACCCAGTATCTTGATAAGTTACTGGGAACTTGTTGATGTGGAACCAATCAGCATATTTTGATTTCTTACCATTTTTCACGACATCTTGCCATTGTGGAGAATTGTCACCCATATGGTTAAAGACGGCATCTAGCATCACTTTGATACCTCGTTTGTGACACTCATTTACCAGTTTTTTGAATGTCTGCTTGTCGCCAAAGGCTGGATCTATTTTCATGTAGTCAATTGTGTCATATTTGTGATTAGATTTAGCTTTAAAGATAGGACAGAAATAGATTCCGTTGATACCTAGTTTTTGCAGATAATCTAAATGGTCGATCACACCTTGCAAGTCACCACCGAAAAAGTCAGTTGGTGATGGATCTTTTGAACCCCATGGCAAAGTATTTTCGGGGTCATTTGCTGTATCACCATTGGCAAATCTCTCTGGGAAGATCTGATACCAAACAGTCTTTTTGACCCATTCAGGTGCTTTAAAACGATCTACTTCATGGAAGTAAGGCATTCTAAAGTAGTTATCGGGGCTGTTGTATACGTCTGGTTTAAAATCGAACACACCATGGTCGCCATAAAAGATGGTAATTCCGTCATTTCCCGTGATCTTAAACGCATACGAGATACGTTTAAATGGTTCAGTTAGTTCGATTGTCCAAAAATCATATAAATCTGTTGTCAAATATCGCTTCATCGGACTAGCCTTTTCTTGCCAATGATCGGTTTGTAATGTATACGGATCCCCGTGAATTAAAGCGACTTCTTTCATATCGCCGCGAGCTGTTCTCAAGCGAATATGCATCAAATTATCTTTATAAAGATATGCAAATTCACTGTCTGGACGATGATAGATTGCTGGTGTATTCATTGAAAATACCTCTCATTTTTTAAAAATTTGAATAAAAAAAGCTCTGCATTAAATAAATTCAAGACATTCACGTATTGAGTTAATTTTATGCAGAGCCAGTTAAACTATACGAATTTAGTAATTCAAGTTTCCAGAATCAAATTCTAAAGCTAAATTACTTAACAGCACCTGATGTGACACCTTCGACATAGTACTTCTGCATATACATGAAGAGCAATGTAATAGGAATCGCAATCAGAACACATCCTGCGGTAAATGTCATAAATAGCGAATTAGCAGTTGTCTTCGTCATCATTGAATATAGGCCAATGGCAACGGTGTAATTCTTAACATCATCACCCATGATGATCTTAGCAAAGATGAAGTCCATCCAAGGACCCATGAATGCTGTCAATGCTGTATAAACAATGATGGGTTTAGATAATGGTAAGGTAATTTTTGTGAAGATTTGCCATTTATTAGCACCATCGATCATAGCCGATTCATCCAAAGCCATTGGGATAGTATCGAAGAATCCCTTAGCAACATAGAATGTCAATGCAGCTCCAGCTGAATAAACTAGAATCAAAGCTAACAAACTACCAGCTAAATCTAAAGCCTTAAGAATGTAGTAAATAGCAATCATACTCATGAAAGCTGGGAACATGTTTAGAACTAAAGCAACCTTCAAGAATGGTCTACGCATCTTGAATCTTAAACGAGACAATGCGTAAGACATTGAAATTGTGATAAAGGTTGACAATACGCAAGTACATACGGAAACGATTAATGTGTTAACAAACCAACGGACAAATGGATAGTTTCCTGAAGAATCAGTCAACAGCTTAATATAATTATTGATTGTAAAATGCTTTGGAATAATATATGGAACGAAGGCTCCACCTTCAGCTCTGAAACTGTTCAGAACAATCCATACGATTGGAAATAGCCAGACAATAGCCATTATTGTAAGGATGGTATAAACAATAGCCCGGTTGCGTTTCTTTTGTGCTTTGTAATTGATTGCTTTCTTTTGTGCCATTTTTTAACCCTCCTTGTATGAATTTGTATGAGTATATGCCCATAGACTGAACACTGCAGATAGAATAAAGATCAAAATACCGATAACTGAAGCTAAATTGTAATCCATTGTATTTACGGTCAAATTATAGAGCCAAGTTACAAGCAAATCGGTTGATCCGGCACCATAGTAGTTTGAATTTGTTGGTCCACCACCAGTTAATAGGTAAATAACATTGAAGTTATTGATATTACCAATCAACTGTTGAATAAGTGATGGCATCATGACAAATAAAATCTGTGGGAAGGTAATTGACTTAAAGATTTGGAACTTATTGGCACCATCCATGATGGCAGCTTCAATTTGTTCTTGATCCAAGTTTTGAATAATACCAGTTGTAATCAACATTGTTGCTGGAATACCAATCCATAAGTTAACAACAATAATGGTAAATTTAGCCATTGTTGGATCTGTTAAGAATGGAATTGACTTAGAAATCCAGCCCCAATTCTTCAACAAAGCGTTAACAGGACCAGCATCATTCAATAGATTACGCATGATCAATAGTGAAATGAACTGTGGAACAGCCATTGTTAAGATAAAGATCGTACGCCATACTTTTTTAAACTTAATTCCTTTTGTATTGATCAATAGAGCGAGAACAACACCTAATAGGAAACATGAGACAGTTGCTACAACGGCCCAAACTAGAGTCCAACCCAAGACTGGGAAGAAAGTTGAAGCGATGTCACCTGTGATAACATTAGAAAAGTTATGAAAACCAACCCAAGTAAAGAGATTCTTTGGTGGTAAGTTATTATGATCGTAATTTGTAAATGCAATCGCAATCATGTACAAAAGTGGCAAAATTGTGAAGAACAATACACCCAATAGAGGAATTGTCATTAAAGTCTGGTGGAATCTTTCATTCAAGAGACTCTTAAGATCATCCTTTGTTGATGGAATCTTCTTGTTTGCTGCTTTTAATTCGAAGATGTGTCTAGCACTCTTCAAGTTAACTATATAAAGAACAACTAAAACTATACAGATTAAAATCGCTGCAATACCGAACAATAAGAGGAGCATTGAATTGTCACCTTTTTGCAGGACATCCATACCCAACTTAGGATCATAAACCAAACCTTGTTTCTTAGTTCCCAATGTTTGCAACATTGCTAAAGCATGTATACCATTGCGAATTAGCCAGAATATAAATCCAACTTCAGCAACTAAAAATATTAACCCTTTAAGAATTTGTTTATTTGCAAAGTTTGAAAAGCCCATAATGATAAATGAAAGCTTCTCTGGCAATCCGCCCTTCATAAACAATTCTCTAAATGTTATATGTTGTTCCGTGGAATGTTTCTTAAACATATAATCGCACCCTTACTTTTTTTTTAGAGAAAATTGTTTTTTAATTTGACTTCTTTGATGCAACAGAAACAACTTTATCTAATTTCGTTTGATAATCTGATGACTTGATCTTGCCCTTGTATGTATCGTTGATCAATGAGTCCATTTGTGGCCAGAAGTTTGTGATTTCTGGAACCTTAGGCATAACGACTGAGTGATCTGATGCTGACATTGTCATAACAGCTTTAGCTGTTTCATCATCTTTAACTTCTTGTAATCCTTGAGCCTTTGTATTTGATGGAACAACACCGTTCTTTTCAAATTCAACCTTTTGTGTTGATTCATTACTCAAGAAGTTAGCAAGTTTCATAGCGGCAACTGGTGATTTAGTTTGTTGGTTAACACCATAAACTTTAACACCCAAGAATGCCTTCATTTGTGTTGCGCCATTACCAAAGTCTACTGTTGGATAAGGTGCAACGGCCATGTTCTTACCAAGAGCTTTCTTAACATCGTTCTTTGACCATGGACCTGAAAGGAATGCATCTGTCTTACCTGATTGCAAGTTTGATAGAGCGGCGGCACTTGTTTGTACAACACCTGAGTTACTCTTTTGTTTTGCAATCCAGTCTAGAACTTGGATACCTTTTTCATTGTTGAAGTTTGTACCCTTAACTGTTTCACCATCTTTACCATATAAGACATCCCCATTACTCATAAATAGTGGTGTAAAGATGTAGTTGGCACCAGCTTCACCAAAGTTTGTACCTAATTTACCTTTAGATGTTAATGAATCCCATGTCTTAACATCGTCAGCTGAATATGTTGATTTGTTATAGTAGAGAACTTGTGATTCAACACCATATGGGAATCCGTAAATCTTGCCCTTCCATGTAACACCATCGACAGCTGACTTAACGTTGTTGTTTTGAACTGTCTTTGTGTACTTCTTAGATACTGGGTAAAGCAATCCGGCATCTGCCATTTGACCAATTTGATCATGTGGCATCATAAAGACATCGGCAGCCTTTTCAGGATCTTTTGAAACATCCTTCAAAGCATCAGCTGATGAACCTGATTTAACTGTAACATGAACTTTTGGATTGGCCTTTTCGAATTTCTTAACTTGTGACTTAATTGCGGCCACATGTTCAGTATCGATCCAAACCTTTAGATTTTGAGTACTGCTTGTACTGTCACTTGATGAACTACTCTTAGAACTGCCGCAACCAGCTAAAACTAGCATTGACATACTTAGAACTAATCCACCTAAAAGAACCTTTTTCCAATTCTTCTTCATGCTTTTCTCCTCCTAAAAAATATCTAATCACTTAACACCTTCTATATTACTGATTTTTCGTCAGGTTGCAATCGCTTTCACGATGTTACCGTTAACAAAAATAAATTCAGTATTATGTTTACTAAAAATAAGATAATTGTCTGATTAATTGCTAAAAAATAGGAGCGCTCAACGTTTATGAGCACTCCTATTTGTATTTTTCAAGTCTATCTGAGATTTCCTTCAATAATAATTGGATCATAATCGATCGTTAAAATACCATTTTGAATGTTAACTAGTGAATTATCGATCAAATTAGTATAGTGATCACTACGAACATCTACTTTGGCACGTCCTGGTTGACCTTTCAAAGTAAATAGTCCCACACGAATCTTGCCATCAAAGGTGTAACTTACTTTGACAACATCATTTTCGAGTGCTTCAACCGTATAGTTACCTTCATATTGGATTTGATCTTGGCTCAATTGGTGCATTCTATACATCAAAGCAGACAAGTCCATCTTTTGGTCTTTCCAATCGATCTTATCCTTATCGAACAAGCTAGGTGTATGTTTCATACCTGCTTCTTGACCAGCGTAAATCAAAGTTGAACCCTTTTGGAATTCGGAAAAGGCTGTCCAATTGAACATATCATTTTCATTGATAAACATCTTATGAGCTCTGACTTGATCATGATTCTCCAAGGCACGCATCTTAATATAATTCTTCGGATAAATATATTCTTGTTGATTCAAAGCCTCAATATAACGACTCAATGAAGCCTTATCTTTAACATATTTTCTCCAAATTTCATCAATATCGTAATCGTAAGTCATATCAAAGGCTTGATACATTTCACTATCTGATGCAGCAGGATAATTTCTATCTCTGAGATATTTAATATAACCGCCACCAGAAGTTTCAGCTAACCAAACCATGTCTGGATTTACTTTTGCTACTTCTTTTCTGGCTTCTTTCCAGAATTCTAGTGGTACTTGTGGAGCCACGTCACATCTGAATCCATCGACTAAATCAGCATACTTCTTCAAAGTATCAATTTGATAAGTCCACAAATCCTTATGAGAATAATCTAATTCGGCAACATCGGTCCAGTCAGGATTCTTATTTTTAAGGTTACCCATGTGATCACGTAAGAACCAATTTGGATGTTCTTTAAGCAAAACAGAATCGCGTGATGTGTGATTATAAACGATATCGATCATTAATTTCATACCCATATCATGGACTTTTTTAGAAAAATGAACGAAATCATCCCATGAACCGATTTTTGGATCAATTGAACGATAATCTTTAATAGAATATGGTGAACCCAATTTACCTTTACGATCTTTTTTACCGATTGGATAAATAGGTAGTAACCAGATATAGTCTGTTCCCAATTCCTTGATTCGTTGAAGGTCATCTTCCAAAGCCTTCAAAGTACCTTTTTTAGTGTGATTTCTGACAAACACACTGTAAATTTGAGCTTTTCTTAATTCAACACTTGTATCTTCTGCCATTATTTACACCCCTACTATTTTTTAGATTCTAATGCACAGCATCCCCAAGGATTCAATGTGATTACACCATTGGAAACTCTTGTTGCTTGATTAGCCAGCGCTCTTCTCCATTTGCCAGCCGGTAAAGTGAATTTCTTCGATTCACTTGAAAAGTTTGCGACAACTAAGCCTTCGCTATCTTCCGTTTGACGCAAATATGCATAAATATCTTTATCGGTAATCAATAGTTGATAATTACCCTTTGTAAAACAGTCATGTTTCTTCAGACACAAAAGGTTCTTATAAAAGACTGCAACACTATCTTGATCTTTTAACTCAGAATCAACATCAACTGCTTGCGTTTGGCCCCAATTCCATGGCTTAGCTTTGGAAAAACCGTGATACGTAGAATTATTCCATTGCATTGGACCACGAGCTGTCATTTCATCTTGATTATTCAAAAGATATAGAATCGTTTGATCATCAAAAGATTTACCTCGTAAATTTTCAATCAGATCAACCGCTCTTTGGTCGGTAAAGTCAGCAACTTTCGAATATTTCAAACCGTGCATTCCAATCTCTTCACCATAATAAATCACTGGAATTCCACGTTGTAAGAACATCAACATTGCTAACAATTTTGCCACATCATCATTTTCGACTGGCAAATTCAGTCGATCCAATACCCGACTAATATCATGATTGCCCCAAGTCAAAGTTGGTAATGAGACTCCGGCCAAGACACTTTCCCAAGTTACATAAGTTTTCTTCAAATAATCTAGTGATAACTTACGATCCTGGAAAAATCCTGGAATATCTGGATTAGAATCATCGTACACTTCACCGTAATTACCAGAATTAACTACAACGTCACAGCCATACTCATTTGGACGGGTATATTCCGCCGCATTCAATGCATTGGCTGAAGAAGCTTCACCAAATAAGAACGTCTCTGGCTTGTAATCTTTGATTTCCTTGACGAAATGACCCAAGTAATCTTTTACTTTCGGCAATTTTGCATAAAAGGTATCATCTTGAGGATATTTTTCCCCTGAGATTAAAGAGTTTTGGTCTAAATTGGCCTTAGCAATATGAATAAAAGCATCTAACCTGAAACCATCTGCACCTTTACTGATCCAAAACTTAGCGATATCAGCAATTGATTTTTGGACTTCTGGATTTTGCCAGTTTAAATCTGGCATCTTCTTATCAAACAAGTGGAAGTAATACTCATCTGGGTTATTAGGATTCTTTGCCCAAACACTACCACCAAAAAATGAACCCCAATTATTGGGAACATCACCATTTTTAGCTTTATGCCAAATATAGTAATCCTTAAAAATACTATTGGGATTACTGATAGCATCTTTAAACCATGGATGTTGATCCGACGTATGATTGATTGGCAAGTCCAAGATGATGTGAAGCCCCAAATGATGAGCTTTTTGAACCATCTCTGTAAAATCGTTCATATCCCCTAAGATAGGATCGATTGCAAAATAATTTGAGACATCATAACCGTTGTCTACTTGTGGCGAAACAAAGATTGGATTTAACCAGATAGTATTAAATCCCATCTCTTTGACGTAATCTAATCGTGAAATTACTCCTTTGAGATCTCCGATACCATCATCATTGGTGTCTTGGAAGCTTTTGGGGTAAATTTGATACACGATTGCTTTGTCATACCAGTTCACAATACACAGCCCCCTTCTTGTAAACCCTTTCATCTCAGTATAAAAAAGTAAGCCCCGCGATAGCAAGGCTTTGATTGATGTTAACGGTAACAGTTTAGCTCCGCAAAGTACCACCTAAACTAACATTAGGTTCAAACACTAATGAACCTTGAGAAGTGCCGTTTTGAATCTTATCGAGTAGATTCTCTCCACAAGCACTACCCATTTCAATAATAGACTGTTTAATAGTAGTAATTTTGGGAGATGCGACTTGATTTAAAAACACCCCATCGAAACCGGTTACACCAAAATCTTCAGGAATTTTACCGCCACGACGTAAAATGCCACGTTCAATACCCATTGCTAATCGATCAGAGGCACAGATAAAAGCTGTGTTCTTTTCAATTTTATCCCAATTTTCGCCAATGAAGTCTTCCGCCATATGACTATGATTACCAAACCTATGTAATTCAGGGATCATTCGTTTCTCCTGAACCTGCTGTAAATAACCAGCTTCACGAGAATATTCGAATGATTCCTTACTATCAATACCAATATAAATTAATTTATCATAACCCTTTTTCAAGGCCAGTTGTGACATAAGATAAGTTGCTGCTTTGTTATTTGTATCAACATAATCTAAGCCATAACGATTCTCACCAAACAAAACTACTGGCTTTTTTAAATCTTTGATCCAACTAACATCGTTTTCACGCATCCCGGTAATAATGTAGCCATCGCAATTACCAATATCAAAATTACGACGAGTTACTAATTGCAAAGAATATTGATGCAAATCTAGAGTCTTCGCAATTCCAATCATCAAGTTCATGTAATAAGGTTCAGTTGTATCGATATCTTCCAAAATACACAATTTGATGATACGAGTTGTCTTGTTAGCCAGAGCTTTAGCAATTACATTTGGATGATAATCTAATTCACGCATAGCTTCATAGACTAATTTCTTCAATTCATCCGTCACCTTTTCCGGATGGTTAATAACTCGAGAAACAGTCATTTTTGAAACGTTGGCTTTTTTTGCTACATCTAATAAAGTAGTCATGAATTCCCCTCCATACATCACAATTTTATTATAACAATTAAAAAGGTTTTCAGGAGTTTTTTTATAAATTTGGCTAATTTTCAGTTCATATTTTTAGAATTATATTAATTAATTATAAAATAATATATATAAGCAACCTGTTTGAACATCTTTCCAATTTGAGTAGAATTTTAATTGAAAAATAATTGGGAAGATGATATTTAATGATTATTTATCTAATAGCGGTAACGATTTTCATGATTCAATGTTTCATTATGTATTACATCTACGCCACGCAACGCAAACAATTTCAACAAGATATGAAAAATGCTTACGAACCAGACCAAGATATGAATCAATTCTTTTATTTTATGTTGCTTCCTTGTTTGAATGAAGGAAAGGTCATTAAAAACTCGCTTATTCGTTTAAACAATTTACCTGGTCACAAACAGATTATTGTCATTGATGATGCTTCTGATGACGATACGGTTACACAAGCTAAAAGTATCGATGGTCCCATTTCCATTGTCGAACGTAAATTACCTAATGCTAGAACTGGTAAAGGTGATGCTTTAAATAGTGCTGTAGAAGAGATTCAAAGATTGATTAAAGAAAAACAACTTGATCCACAAAAATGTATCGTTGGTGTTCTAGATGCCGACGGAGTTTTAAGTGCCAATAGTATTTATAAATTAAATGACGGTTTTGACGACAATTCTGTCGATGCAATCCAACTTCGTGTCAAAATGAAGAGTCCCAAGAAAATTTTACAAACATTTCAAGATATCGAGTTTTTTGTAATTAATCATTTGATTCAACTAGTCAGAACTCATCTCAACGCCGTCGCTTTATGTGGTAACGGTCAATTTTTCAGATACTCCTCCATTTTCAAAGCTCTCGGTTCAAAACCTTGGGGTAACGCTTTACTTGAAGATTATGAATTGACTTTGCGCATGGAACTCAATGGTTTGAATATTAAATACATTGATGAAGCTTACGTTGAACAAGAAGCCCTCTTCAGCGTAAAAAAATTGATTCGTCAGCGTGCAAGATGGGCTCAAGGTGGCTTTAACTGTTGGAAATATCTTAAAGAAATTACTTTTTCAAAAACCGTCACGACAAGTCAAAAGTTGGACACTTATTTCTTTTTCATTCAGCCTGTAATCAATATCCTAGCTGACTTCAGTATTATCTATTTGACCTTTGAATTTATTTTTAAATATCTCAAGAATCCTGAATTTATCTTCGTTGCTTTCGTGATCATGACAATTTTAAGCTTCTTCTTTGGAACAATTTTTACTTTGATTTATATCAGAGAACTAAAAGTCAGCGATAAAGCTCATCTAGTAATTCAACCAGATGATATGATCAATGAAAAATTCAAATTAAGAAGAATGATTTTATCGATTGGTCTAATTTCCTACATTTATATCGTTTTATTCTTCAGTTTAATGATTTCTGGTTATCATTTGATTATCGGTCATACAAGTTGGGATAAAACTCAACGCAACTAGATTGGATAGAAACTTGCTCTGAAATTAAAATAAGTTTACTTAATATTAAATCAAAAAAGGATATCATTAGATCCGCGTACTTTGCCGGTCTAGTGATACCCTTTTTTGAGGTGACATATTTACACCATGCTCTTTTTTACATGTGACTTACGATAACTGTGAATTTCAATCATTATAAATATCATTAAAGCTAATATTGCTGCTCCGATAAAAGGATTAATCAAAAATTTTGGAAAATATAAATCTTTTGGAATTTGATTTATAAATACATTAAATTTCATATCCATCGCCTCTTATTCGAATAAATTATCTCATCTTATTTTTTAGATAGCAAAAAAGTCGCCCTAAAGGCGACTCTGGTTACGGAGTAAAAACGTTGCTGTATGTACTTTTATTCTGAATTTATTTGATAAATACTATTCGTATCTACCAAATGTCATTATTACTGATTCAAACTGACTTGTAAATAGATCGTCCTAATTATGACTAAACTGTTAGTTATTTGTGACATAATTGTAAGATTGAGGTAACTATGAAATAATAAAATCGATTACATATAGAGGTGATTTTATGAATTCTGTTACACAAATTATTTTCAGTATAACTAGTTTCATCATTGCTTTATCGCTATTAGTGGGTTTAATTTTAATTTCAATTAGTCTTTTCAATATCAAAGGCCAATTGAAGAAGCGTAATCGGATACTCGCCCAAAATTTGCGACCTTATTTGCTCATTCGTAGACTTAATCAAAATACGCTTGAATTTAGAAATGCTGGTAACACTCCAGGAGTTTTGGATTCTTGTGATATTTCTGAACTTTCAAATTTAGTTGGACAAACAATTTTTGCTGGACAATCCTATACGTTCAAAAGTGATGTAGCAGAAACAACTATTAACCTGTCTTACCACGATCAAATTAATCACTTTATGGAAACTTATACGATTTAAACTTACATTTTTTCTTTATAAAAAAATTGATGCCAATGCATTCTCATCTTTGACCTTACAAACCTTACAAAACCGTTAGGATACAAGCGATTCTTTCTATGATATTATTCCTAGTGAATTAAGGAGGAACTAAAAATGAGTAAAAAATTTGGTGTTAGTTTATTAGTTGTTATAATCTTATTAATTCCCCTAGCTGGCTACAAATTATGGTACGCTCCCAATTACACTGGCGATGATTATTACACTTACATTGGCAATTCGTATAAAGAAATCATTGAAAAAGACGATTCTGGAAATGAATACAAAGATTATATTTATCAACAGAAATCATATGATCAAGACGGTAACGAAAAGCTTTTAAAGTTCAGCAGTGCCATTGAAAGACCTATCAAAGCTCACAATTACCTTAAAATCACTTACAATCAAAAACATCAAAGAGTTCTTTCTTGGGAAAAGGTCGATAAGGACAAAGTTCCTAAGAAATCAATCGAAAAAATCCTGACCAATAATTAATTTGATCAGGATTTTTTTATTTCTTTAAAATTAAAACATCAAATGGTTTCAAATTAAGCGTTTTTTGTGTCTTTTGATCTGTTAACAAATCAATTGTTTCTGGACTTGGATTTGAAATTTTTTTAAATTGACTGCTTGTATTAATAACAAAAATATACGAAGCTTGTTGGCCAATTCGTTCAACAATTTCAACATCACATTTAGATAGATCTGACTCTATACTTACTTGATCAAGAATTTTTTGTATGAAGAAATTCATTGCCGATTCATCCAATCTTGAGCCTGCATAAAAAGCATACCCTTGTCCAAAATGATTTTTAGTCATAACTGCCTTTTCATCATAGAAAGTTCCAGAATAATGGGCAAGCGGCTGTGCTGTTGTAGGTTGAATCAAATCACATAGAAGACTTCCCTTACCAACAATCGTTCCATCAGCTATCAATTTGTTTTGATGGTCAAATGGCAATGCATCAGTTTCGTCAAATTTCAATCCTAAGACATGCTTTAATAACCCTGGATAACCACCTAAATAAACATTATCATCCCTATCAGCAATTCCAGACATATAATTAGTCACAAAATTTCCACCATTTTGAACATAACTCTCAATTTTTTTCGTTAAATCAGACGAATTGATATACATACTGGGAGCGACGACTACTTTATATTTCGTAAAGTCGCTATCTTTAGAAATCATATCGACTCCGATTTTTCGTTCATAAAGGGCTCGATAAAAATTAAAGACCTCTTGTACATAATCTAAATTTTTAGTTGGTCCAATACAGTCTTCTAAAGCCCAGTAATCATTCCAATCAAAAATAATCCCAACCTGATTATTATTTTGCGCTTTTGCTAAATCCTCTGGTAATTTTGCCAATTCATGTCCTAATTGTTTCAATTCTTTACCAACACGCGTATCCATCGATAAGCTATGTGAAATAACAGCACTATGAAATTTTTCTGACCCATTACGAGCTTGCTTCAATTGAAAAAATTGAATCGTCTCAGCACCATGTGCCATAGCCTGATAACTCAACATGCGCATTTGATTTGGTTGTTTGAGTGAATTAAATGGTTGCCAATTTTGTTGACTTGGAGTCTGCTCCATTAACATAAATGATTTATCCTTGACTCCTCGCATTAAATCATGTTGCATAGCTGTATAACTGGCTGGGGTGTCAAAACTAGGATAATTGTCCCAAGAAACGACATCCATTTCTTTAGCCCATTTGAAGTAATCTAGATCTTTTTGACTACCCATTAAATTAGTAGTAATCGGACGACTATCGTATTTTCTAATAATATCTCGTTCCATCTTAAAATTATTGAGTAAACTATCTGATTGAAAACGACGATATGCCAAATCCAATCCAGATAAAACTGGTTTACCATTATTAAAGGCATCACCAATCTTCATGGGTGGAATAATTTCATTCCATGAATGATAAGTATGACTCCAAAAATTAGTTCCCCAAGCGTGATTGATACGTTCGAGGTCATCGTGATATTCCTTTTTCAACCATTTTCTAAATGCCTTGGCGCAATTATCACAATAGCAATAACCATTATATTCGTTGGAAACATGCCAGTATGAAATATTATCAACATTTGCATAACGTTTAGCCAGTTGCTCAACTAATTCTTTGTCCAATCGCTGAAATTCTGGACTGTTTGGGCAGGCATTTTCACGTTTGCCCCCAATTTGTCGTCTACCATATGTATCGACCCGATTGATCTGTGGATATTTATTAGTCATCCAAAATGGTAAAGCTCCGGTTGCAGTTGCCATTACAATTTGAATATGATTCTTTTTTAAGATTTCAACAATTTTATCAAGTTGTGAAAAATCAAATTTTCCTTCTTCTGGCTCTAATAAAGCCCAAGAAAATACATTGATTGTTGCTGAATTGATACCGATTGGTTTCATTAAATCCCAATCATTTTGCCATGTACTCTCTGGCCATTGTTCTGGATTATAATCACCACCATATAGAATTGCCATTACTTTACCTCTAACTTTCGACCATTAGACTCAATTATCTTCTGATACCAGTAGAAACTCTTCTTCTTGATACGCGTCAAATCTTTGCTAGAATAATCATCTCTATCGACGTAAACAAAGCCATACCGCTTATCATAGCCATTCAGCCAACTCAACAAATCCGTAAAAGACCAAGCACAAAATCCTAAAACTGGTACTCCATCAGAGATTGCTTTACCAACCTGGACTAAATGATCATTCAAATAATCAATTCGATATTGGTCATCAATTTTTCCATTTTCTAATTTATCAAATGCACCTAAGCCATTTTCAGTAATCAGAATCGGTAGTTGATATTTTTCATAAACTTGTCTCAAAGCTATTCTAAATCCAATTGGATCAATCTCCCATCCGAAACTTGTTTTTTCAAGATAAGGATTTTCAACTGATTCAAATAAATAACTTTCTGGTGAAGTATCTTGATTATCAGCTGCCATTAAGTAGGGATCAGTTTTATTAAAATCTTTTTGAGATCTTACTTTATCAATATTAGGTGCTTTAACTGTTCCTCCATGGTAATAATTAATTCCTAAGAAATCCGGTTTAGCGGTCTTTAACACTTTTGAATCTTCAGATGTGATTTCAAAATCTAATTTCATTTTTTTTAAAAGTCTCAAGATTCTTTCTGGATAACGTCCGTAACAATAGACATCCAACCACCAATCATTGTTGAACTGATTAGCATTTACTGCTGCTAATACGTCAGCCGGTGAACTGGTCAATGGATATACTTCACCATATCCAAAACTAGGTCCAATTTTCCCATTTGGTACTAATTTATGAAAAGCAGAAATTGCTTGAGCATTAGCCAAATTGACAATATGATTAGCTTGAAACATTCGCTTAGTATCTGAAACGTTTGGTGGATGTGAAGCCCAACGATACCCCAGTGACGTGAAAACATTTTGCTCGTTAAAGGTTACCCAATATTTAACTTTCGTCCCAAATTTTTCAAATAGAATTCGGCAATAATCAACAAATAAATCAATTAATTTACGATTTTCCCAGCCACCATATTTTTCTTGTAACTTTTCTGGTAGATCCCAGTGATAGAGCGTAACGACTGGTTCGATATTGTTTTTTATTAATTCATCAATTACTTTCTCGTAAAAATCTAATCCAGCTTGATTTACTTTTCCTTCACCATCCGGCAATATTCGACTCCAAGAGACACTAAAACGATAAGCTTTCAATCCCATTTCCGACATTAATTTAATATCTTCTTGATAATGATGATAAAAATCGACGGCAATTTTGCCATTAGTATTATTTTTTGTTTTACCTTTTATTTGCGAAAATTCATCCCAAATGGATAAACCTTTGCCATCTTCATTGTAGGCACCTTCAACTTGATAAGCTGCTGATGCGGCACCCCATAAAAAATTATTGGGAAATTCCATAGTCATTTCTCCTCGTCTTTTTACTAATTATGAATTAATCTAGCACACAAAAATCAATTAGTAATCAAGGATAGTTGTACAAAAATACAACATTTTGAAACTATTTATAAAGTCCCCTAAATTTTCCCGGTGTTACACCCTCACCACGTTTAAACATCGAAATAAAATAACTATTGGTATTGAAACCGACATTTCGACCAACTTCTTCAACTGATAACGTTGGTTCATTCAACAAAATTTCCTTGGCTTTTTTTATTCGATAATCGATTAAAATTTGATGTGGTGAACTACCATAATTGTTCCGAAATGCCTCTAAGATATATTGCAAACTATAATTTGTCGCTTGTACAAAATCGTTATTAGTTAAATCCTTTTGATAATAATCGCGAATCATGTTCAAATTTGGATCAATGATATTTTTATTCATTTGATAGTTATGAGGATTGACAACATTATACTTTTTGATTAATAGTAAAAATTCATATACCAAAGTTGAAGATTCATAGATATCTAAACGATTGTTTTCCTTAAATTCTTTATGATGAACTGAAATAAAATCTCGTAATTTTTCTTCCGGAGATTCAATGTACAAAAAATCACGAAAGCCTAAAGTTTTTGTAATTTCTGAGATCAAAAGTCCACCAAAAGAGAAATATCCTGTTAGCCATTCACCATTTTTCGAATGATAATCATGAGGAATATTCTGATTGATCAAAATTCCCTGATTTTCTTTCAATTCAATGTCTCTACCTTCAATATTTACTATTCCTATACCACTATAAGTTTGTAACCAATGAACATAATTATATCCCTTTGGTCTAGACACGTGTTCTTGACGCCATTTGTATCCAATACTATCAACGTACAAGGGCAAAGATCTGTCTTTTGCTTTGAAACTATATCTCATTTTTTCACCTTCAATATGTGATATTTAGCTAGCATTATCTTTAATTACAATAACATTTTGGTATGCTAGATTAAAGGTAATCAAGCGGAAAGGAAATGAGGATTTTTAATTATGAAAGCGATTACAAATTGGTTTCAAAATAGTTTTAGCCCAGCGTTAGCCAAACTTAGTAATATGAAATACATGTTGGCTTTACGTGATGGGATGATTATTACAGTTCCATTTACAATTTTCGGAAGTATTTTTATGATTATAGCGAACTTGCCTATTCCTGGTTGGACACAGTTTGTAGCTCCATTTCAAGCTAGATTACAATCAGCCGTTACAGTTACATTCGGTATCTTAGCTGTTATTGTTGCTATCGGTATGAGTCATGAAATGGCCAAATTAAACAAGATCGATACACTAACTGGTACTGCAATCGGTTTATCAGCATTCTTACTCTGTATGTTGAATGATAAATTTCAAATCGATCCTGCTACTTTAGGTACAGATGGCATGTTTACCGCAATTATCGTTTCAATTATCTCTAGTGAAATTGTTGCCTTTTTCATTAAAAAACATATTGTCATTACTCTACCTGATTCTGTTCCACCTGCCGTTGCAAGTTCATTCGTTGCTTTGATTCCAGCTTGCGCATCTTTAGGATTCTTCTGGATAATCAGAGTATTGTTTAATGTCAAAATCAATGCCGTCATTCAGGCTATCTTCTCACCACTAGTTACTGGTTTGAATAGTTTCTGGGGTGTTGAATTTGCATTATTCCTAACTTTAATTTTATGGACAGTTGGTATTCATGGAAATAACGTCCTAGGTGCTGTAGCATCACCTGTATATACTTACTTCTTAACAGCTAATATCAAACAAGTTTCAAAGGGTGTCGCTCCAACACACATCACTGCCGACGGATTCTTAAACTTTGGTATGAATATCGGTGGTACTGGTGCAATTTTAGCCTTAGTAATTTGTTGTCTGCTATTTGCTAAGAGCAAACGTTACAAGCAATTGGCAAAATTAGGTGCTATTCCTTCAGTCTTCCAAATCAGTGAACCTATCATGTTTGGTTTTCCAGTTGTTTTGAATCCTACATTGGCAATTCCATTCATTGCTATTCCAATGGTATTACAAGGTATCACTTACTTCTTGATGAAAGCACATATCATCGGCATGGTTATCGCCCAAGTTCCTTGGACAACCCCTATTTTCATTAACGGTTATCTAATCACTGGTGGTGATTGGCGTGCACCAGTATGGCAATTGATTGAATTAATTATTGCCGTTGCAGTTTACCTACCATTCTTCAAAGTTCTTGATAGAGCTGCTTACAAACAAGAAAATGCTGAAGCTACTGATGCCGATTATGAGGAAAAAGCTACCAAAGCTAATAAGAATTTCAATGGGAATACACAAAATGCTTAATTTAAACATATTTATAAACGCATAAAAAAATAACCTAATCCCTTTTTTGAGATTAGGTTATTTTTTTATTGGAAATATTTGTTAGCAAAAGTCGTAGCTTTATCAATGTATAATTGACTATTTTTACTAAATGAATCTGCATGACCAGCACCTTTGACGATCCAAAGTTTCTTGGGACCTTTGGTGTAGTCATAATTTAGATATGCATTCTTAGTTGGAACAAAGTCATCCTTTGAACCATGAATTACAAACAGTGGTACGTGATTATTCTTTAAGGTATCCTTCGTACTTGCTTGATAGAAGTTATAACCTGCTAAGAAATCACCGAAAAGACTGGCCGTAGGAACTAACGGAAAGCTTGGTAAATTGAACTTTTCCTTCAATTGATAATTCAATTCACCAGAAATGGTCGAATAGCCACAGTCAGCAATCGCAAATTTAACATTCTTGGGATGCTTACCAAGCGTATACATGACAGTTGCTGCTCCCATACTTACGCCGAATAAACCAATTTCAGACTTTGAACCATATTTTTGATTCAATTGTTTGATCCAGTTTAAAATATCGACTCTATCCTTCCAACCATAACCTGTGTAAGTACCCTGACTCATTCCAAATGAACGATTGTCAGGTGTCAAAACATTGTAACCAGCCTCATGAAACATTTTGGCATATTGACCCATATATTTACTAGCACTACCAAATCCGTGAATAACTATCACTGTTTTAGTAGTTTTCTTTTCAGCTGGTAAAAAACGAGCTTTCAACTTTAAATTGTCTTTAGTAGTTTGTTCCATGATAAGTGGTTTTTGTTTCAAAAACCACTTATCATCTTTATTCAAATGGGTAGCAATTTGGCTACTGTAACCAGTTTTATTAAAGGCATAGTTAAACAAATAACCACTACCTGCCAAATCCCCAATAATTAGTACGCCGACCACTATTGACAATGTGATCTTAATAAATTTTTTCACAATTAAATTACCCTTGTCTAAAATTCTTTCTGCTCAACAATAATAAATAACTGGCAATTTTATTGCAACAAAAAATGTAATTAGTTATTTGCTATTTGTTCATCCTTGGCACGATTTTCAGAAGCATCCTTATGGAACCAGTGAATATGTGAGTCAAAGAAAGCAATCATATCGTTCATGAAATACATAATGTATGTCAAGAATAGTACAGGACTTGCGTCACCTTGAGTAGCTGTAACTCCCCAAAGTACGATTGACATAACTCCTTGAGCTGTCCAGAAGTAGTATTGTTCACGGAAACGTAATGTACACAACAATGCACCTGTGAAACCAATTGCAGCAGCAACAGAATCAATTACGGGACGTGGACTGATAAATAGATGTGTATCCATCAAATATAAAAGGCCCCATGATGCAAAGAAGAATACGGCTGTCCAAAGCCACTTGATAGCAGTTAGACCGTGAATATGCTTTTCAGCATCTTTAGCCCATTGTGGACTGACTAAAACAGGAATATCAAGCAATACAATGTAACTTAGTTGAAGCACAACATCAGAGAAGTTCTTAGCATTAATAGCTACGAAAATATAAATAAGTGCAGAAACTAGTCCTAAGACACCATTTAGAGGCTTAGCGTTTGTGATCGCAACGGTACATGTGAAACCTAAAACGGCCGCAAACCATGTCCAAATAGCGATTGCATTAATAGAATGTGAAAGTGTTGAAGCAGTAATGGCCCCCAAGCCAAACATTAATAGCATGTAACTCTTGAAACTCCAGTGTTTCATTTGTTCAACATACCATTTTGGATTAAAAATACTCATTTAATCTTCTCCTCTTTGGACCATTTCAAAAAGCGTGATTTCTATCATCAAATTTTGAAACAATCGAATTTTATTTATCCCTTAAACCGAAATATCAATTTAACCGACGAATAAAATCATACCACCAATTGAAGTGAAAATGGTAGGAGTAATCTTAACCATATTGATGCCATATCGGTGTAAAGCGCTTACCCCACCTGATAGACGGGTTATTTATCATTTGATACAAGATATAGTTTTTTTTGAATTTGTAACACTATATCTTGTTATAACGAAGCCGTAATTATAAAAAAAGAATGACACTTCCAAACAAATGAAAGTGTCACTCTTCTTGATATAACAATTTTGATTTAAATTTTGCCTACAAGGTCACCACTAGGTTTGATGGTATCTTCCCCAGGATGCCAATTAGCAGGACAAACATTATCACCGTGTGCCTCAACAAATTGAGCTGCCTGTAAAGTTCTTAAAATTTCTTTAGCATTACGACCGATTCCCATTGCATTAACGGTATATGACTTGATAATACCCTTAGGATTTGCAATAAAGACGCCACGAAACGCTTGACCACTATCTTCATCCAAAATATTGAAGAAATCAGTCAATTGGTGCTTTTGATCGGATAACATTGGATACTTAATTTTTCCAATCGTATCGGTCGTTTCTGCCCAAGACATGTGTGAGAATTGACTATCAACTGAAACTGAATATACTTCCGCATTTGCGGCTTTAAATTCATCGTAACAGTCTTGTAATTCGCTCAACTCAGTTGGACAAACAAATGAGAAATCTGCTGGATAGAAGAAAATGATCGACCATTTTCCAAGTAAATCAGATTTATTGAAAGTCTTCAGTTCCCCATCTTGATATGCATTAACTGTAAAATCAGGTATTTCTTTATTAATATAGTTCATTGTCAAACCTCCAAGAATTTAATTTCTTTTTGTTTAAACACAAATATATAGTAACAAACATTTCGATTTATTTTTAATAAAAACACTTTTGTGCAACAATAGCTTTATTAAATAAAGAGGGATATATTCATGACAGAGGAACAACAACTTCAAGCTATCAAAGATTTTTCATATCAAAAAATGAAAAAAGACACTTCCGGTCACAACTTCGACCATATTCAACGTGTCGTTAAAACAGCCAAACGATTACTTAACGAAGAACCTGCTAATAAATTGATCACTCTAGCAGCCGCATATTTACACGACGTTGCCGACGATAAATTAGTTAGTGATCCTAAAGAATTAGACTTAGAAATCCAAAAATTCTTACAGACACTTGGATTAACATCTGATCAAATCGAAAAAATTCTTTTTATCACTCGTAATCTCTCCTTCAGTAAGTCTTTGGAAAATCGCCAAAAACTCTCTCTCGAAGGACAAATTGTCCAAGATGCTGACCGCTTAGATGCCATCGGTGCTATCGGAATCACTCGGGCAATTTATTATGGTGGCAAACATGCCGAAACAATTTATGATCCAGATATTTTGCCACGAAAAAATTTAAATAAAGCCGAATATCGTAATTTAAGTAATGAAACGATTATTAATCATTTCTACGAAAAGCTTCTTAAATTAACTGATATGATGAACACACCGACAGCTAAAAAAATTGCTCAGGCTCGTCATCAATACATGATCGACTTCTTAAAAGAATTCAAAAACGAATGGAATGCAGAAAGGTAGATAAATTATGGTCTCATTTGCACAACAAGATAAAGAATACTATCAACACATTATCAGAAATCTCAAAGATCGTGGCGTGACACTAGACGACATCGCCGAGATTGTCATTTTTCTTGAAAAAGATTATATCAAAGGTTTAAACAATGATATTGCAATTCATGCTATCAATAAAGTTCTGCACAAACGGGAAGCTCAAAATGCCATTATGACAGGAATTGAATTGGATGTTCTTGCAGAAAAAGGTTTGCTATCAAAACCTATGCAAAGAATCATGCAGACCGATGAATCAACTTACGGGATCGATGAAAACATGGCGATAACGTTGGCCAGTCTTTATGGCTCTGTCTCAGTCACTAACTATGGCTATGTTGATAAATTGAAACATGGAATCTTAGCGAAATTAAATGATAAATCCACTGGTAAAATCAATGTTTTCTTGGACGATTTAGTTGGTGCTATCGCGGCCGGAGCCTGTGGTTGGTTAGCTCATAATGAAGAAGAAGTTAAAGGTTTATTAGAGGAAAGCAATTTATAAGAGTAAGGCATTACTTGAAACAACTGGCTCCAGATAATCAAAACACGGTTATCTGGAGCCAGTTGTCTTAATATTCAAAAATTACAAACTATCCTACTCTCTAATCAACTATCAAAACATTAGTTTTAGACCTTTCAGACACGTAACGGGTCACTGACCCAACTAAAATCCTCGCCAAGCCCGAATTACCGGTCTTACCCATCACGATCAAATCAATCTTATTTTCTTGAGGGAAACGAGTCAATTCATTTCTTGGCTCGCCATTTAACAATTTAACATTACATAATAAACCGGCCTTCTTGACGATTTCTTTTGACTTCTCCAAATCGTCTCTAGCACCGTTTTCTAGATCACGTACCAAACCAGGTGCGTAAGATACGCCGACATTCATCGGTAAATTAGCTGTATTTATAACTGAAACTAAGTAAAGTTTTGCTTCAAATTTCTTGGCTAATTCTATTGCCGTATTCAAAGCATTGAAAGCGCTCTTACTACCATCGATTGCTACCATAATTTTTTTAAACATGATCTTGCCCCCTTTTAATCTTCTAAATTAATTCTAGCAAGTTAGTGAAAAATTTGGTAATAATAAGCTATTTACGACTTGAAGATTTGATATAATTAAAACTAGTAATCAATAATTTTTAGGGGATTATTATTATGAAGACTAGGGACAGACTGGAGCTCATCGAAAAAGAATGTAAAATTCGCAATAATTTAAAACAAATCCAATTCACACATTATTTTTCCAACCAATTTATGGAACGTTATACACAATTTTTCTGTATCGAGGAATTTCTTGAGGCAGCTGGAGTGACAAACCAAGCCAGCTTAGATTCTCTACCAATGGAAAGTTGGGAACGTCAAGTTCAATTTTTTCTAGCTGGCAAGAGATGCTTGATAAAGCCGGTGAGGAGTATTTAATGGAAAATTACTATTAAATTCATAATATTATTAAATAAAAACGCTATCATTTATGTTATTTGTTCGATTATATTACATTTATGTAACAACTGTAATATACTATATTTGTTGGAAGAAACCCAAAACATGCAATAATAAAAATTTAATTCTCAATAGTACAATCCTTCTATAGAATTAATCTTCCAACGGACGATGCCTAGGCATCGTCTATTTTTTTCTTAAAAATCGCCTTTTATACATAATTTCGTTATAATTCAAGATAACAAAAATTGGGAGACGTAATTGAAGAAAAAGTTTAAACAAGTCTTAAAATTGAATTTATTTTTAACCTCAACTATGATCATCTGCGATTTACTGATCGTCCATCATCATACTAATGATAACCAGTCAGCAGTTCGCCAAGTCAGTGCTTCAAGACAAATGAAGATTCCGAAAAGATTACGTACGATTCACTTTGATGAGGAACAAGAATTCAGTGATGACAAATAAGAGAGTGGAACAGGACATGGTCAACTCTCGAGCATTAAGGCAAATAGACCGTGGTAATTGAAGTGCAACAGAAAAGTTAGACAAAATTATATTTTTTAAATTACTAAGGTATGTTCCCTGTATTCACGGGGGGACATACCTTTTGTTTT